>NZ_LZPK01000001.1:0-12539 GCF_001729375.1 Methanosarcina sp. A14
TATATAATGTTTAAATGAATAAGTAAACGGAGAAACACAATTTAAAATAAGATATAAAGATACTAGGAAAAACGATATCGGGAAAAATAGTAAAATTTATCAGACATCTGCGGAAAGTGGGATATAAGTTTTTCAACAAAAAATGCCGCTTTCGGTTGCATATTTTTAAAAAAATTGAGTTTAAAAATGAGTTAAAAGAATGGGTTACTTACTAATTCCAGAATGAGATTTTCTTACTAATTTCAGAATGAGATTTTCTTACTAATTCCAGAATGGGTTTTTCTTACTAATTCCAGAATAAGATTTTCTTACTAATTCCAGAATAAGATTTTCTTACTAATTCCAAAGTGAGATTTTCTTCCTGATTTCTGGAAGACTAGCAGGTATAGAAGCACATATAGTTTCAATAATTCTTTATTTGCTCTTGGAAACCAGAGAATTCTTTAATTAACTTTTTACTCCCTCGTTTCCGGAAGTTTTGAGAGAATTTCTTCTATTTCAGATGCTTTTTCAAAAGAAAGCCCAAGAGGAACTTCAAAATCTGCATATCCACTGTGTTTTCTTGATCCCTTGCACCCGAAAGATAGGCCCATACCTTCCCTGTATGCAAACACTGTACAGTCTCCACAGATGGAAGCTGCACCCATTGTATCCATTACTGCCCTTTTTCCTTCAGGGTAGGCACTTGCCTGAACAATGCGCATAGCTTTTTCAGGTTTCAGGAAAAGAATCAACACATCAAAACAACCTTTATTCAGAGATAAGGGCTCGATTCTCACAAAACAAAACTTTTTTTTCAATCTCGGGAGTGATAAGGCTGCATTTTCCGCAGCCTGTGAGTCTTTATATCTTCCTGAACTCAGGTAGTATGCTGCAGGGCTCTTTTCAGAAAAGCCCAGCACATAATCCCCAGGAGAGCAGTTCTGCCCTGAAATAAGGAACGCTTCTCCCAGACGGGCTTTTTGCACAAGTTCGCAAAAAAGAAAATTGGATTTTTCAGGAAACTTTTCGTCTCCTGTGCCAGCTACTATCTCCTTGTTTTTTCTCTCAATACTTTTTTCAGCTTCGTGCCCTACTTTACTTCCGACTTTGCGCCCAATTTCGTGCTCTGTTTCGAAGGTTACACATACAGGCTCGCCGGTCTCCATTAGCTGGCTGAGCTCCGGATATTTTGAAAAAGGGCTTTGGTCGGTGTGCATGTAATTTGCTCCTGTTTTTTCTGGCCTTCGCGCTTTTCTGGCTTTCACACGAATTCAGCTTTTACAGATGTGAAAACCGGGCCTCTCATATCTATTTTTTTCTTTTTGCCTGTGATATAACGCTGAGCAATAGAGCCTATTCTCAGGTTAACTTCCGAGGGAACTTTGGCGATTCTTATCCTGGCTATATGCTCAGTTGCTCCTGACATAGCAGCTTCTTCAATTTCTCTGGCGGCCTGGGCTGCAAATGCTTCTATAAAGCGAATTCCTGCCCTTGCAGAATGGTTTTCAAAAGCTTTCTGCCATTTCTTGGTATTTGGAATTCCCATTATTTCTCCCTGATATGCTACAACTTCATTAAAAGCTGCAGGTCCGCAAAGCTTTGTGTTTTCTTCGGGCTCGATTACGGAAACTTTTACTTTTCTCCCGCAAACTTCTCCTTCCCAGGCAGGGAATTCACAGGGGCTTGGTTCTTCTCCATGCAGTTCGCACTGGGAAACAATGGAAGCTGCAATCGCAAGTCCTTCAGGAGTTTCGGGTACCTTATCTACGAAAACCTGTTTTGCAAGTTCACCATCTGACATTTCCCACTCAGTATACTGTGGAATCTGTGGATAGGTAAGAGAGCGGATATCGGGGGCATCATGAAGAATCATTGCTAGCCTTTCCACTCCAAGCCCGAGATTCATTACAGGATACGGGATATCATATTGGGCAAGCGCTGTTGGGGAATAAATTCCGAAAGTTGCAATCTCGATCCAGCCGTCAGAGTACTTTGAGTTAGAGCCCACAAGTTTTGGATGGAAGGCAAACACCTCGGTCTGCGTGTCAGGAATATAGTATTTGCTGCGTTTCTCATCGGGCCTGAAAAGGAATTTTTCAAATCCAAACTGGGAAAGGAGCCCTTCTGAAACTGCTTTTCCATGGTCAACAGTCACATCTTCATCCATAATTACGCAGGAAGCCGAATAATAGGTCATGAGTCTTGAGGCATCCTCTTGCTGTTCTCGTCTAAAACAGCGGTCTACGGAGAAGAAGTGGAAGGGTGGCTCTTGTCTTTCAAGGAGGGCACTGAGAGAAATAAACCAGCCGCTGGTCATGTGGCTGCGGAGAGTCTTCGTGCTTGCCTGGGGTACAAGCTCTTTAAATTCCGGGAAAACCTTTTCGATCATATCTGCAACAAGTGCATCCGAAACTCCAAGTACTGTTGAAATCTCGGGTACAAGGTCGTCTCCTTCTATTTTTCCTTTTTTATACGAATGGAGAACCTGTCTTATCTTTTCTACTCCATCGTCGCCTATGTCCCCGAGAATCTCTTTTACCTCTGCGGTGCGCTCATCGGAAATTCCAACGTTCGGTCTTGGCAGGCCTGCAAGATAAAAACAGCGGTCTAGGACTGCAAGAGCTTCGCTTCCGAACTGTTTGTGTACCTCTTTATCATCCACTATCAGAGGGTTCATCATTTCTTCAAAGCCCATTCTTAAATATGCTTCTCTAAGTTTCTGGATTGTATCGTAAACGGGATGAGCTTTTCCATATTTCAAAGTGGTTCTGGGATAACGTTCGTTCAGAGTAGGTGTCTTGACAAGTTTTTTGCCCTCATTCCAGGTAAGGTCGAAGTTCTCTTTAGCGTCCCTCTTTATTTTTTCCGGATCAAATTTCATGCATAATCCTCTTGAATAGATTATTGGAATTCTAGATTATTGGAATTATAAGTCTGTCAAATACGTTTATAATCTGTAAAGTTCAATTCTAAACCTGCTAATTAGTATATAAATTGCCAAGTTTAATATTAAGAATATCGTGTATAATTATAAACTGTCAACATTAATTCTAATTCTGCTAATTTTAATCCTACGTTAGTTAACTTGGAAATTCTATATTCCAAGGTTTAAATAGTTAAACTGCCGGAAGGCTAGTAATTGTTAAACTAATCAGCGGTTTAATAGTTATCGAGTGAGCTGTATATTAGTGGAATCTGTATTATTAGTGGATTAGTGGAATCTGTATTATTAGTGGATTAGTGGAATCTGTATTATTAGTGGATTAGTGGAGTCTGTATTAGTGGAAGCTGTATATTAGTAGATTGCGTTTTACGACCAACTTTAACTTTTGCGGTTCAAAAGTGCTGATTTTCTCGATATTTAAGCATTCTTTTATCTAAGGCTATCTAAAGTTTTGATTCCATATTTCGCATTGCAGCCTCAAGCTTTTTCTGACCAATTGCGTTAACAACATCACCGCGCGTTTTTTCTATTAAGGAGCGGGATACATCGGTTTTTCGCCTCAGTCCTCCTGTTATGGCATCAGGGTAGTCAAAGTCCATAAGCACTGCATGGATATTTTCCATAATATCTAAAAACACTTCGGCTTTCTCAAAGGACTCTTTCCTTATAAGGTCAAGAACGTGCCTCCTAAGCTCTCCGACAACGTCCCCAAGCCCATTAAGGTAAGCTGCATATTCTACTCTTAACTCTTCGGGGGAGGGAAGTTTTCCTTCTTCTTTTAGCAGGCTGCTGAGGACTGAAACCTCCGAATACTCCTGCTGGGCATGTTCTACAAAGCCTGCATAATAAATGTCAGCGTGCCCTTCGAAAAGAACTTCAAGTTTCTCAAGCGCATGTCTTGCGGTTTTGATACTTTTATCTGCTTTTTCAAAGTCCTGGCCGTGCAGAGCAAATGATGCTGTCCTGCATTCCCTGACAACTTCCCGTGAAATCTTCAATCCCTCTTCCCTTATACTATCCTTAGCCTCAAAATTTTCTCTTATTCGGGCCGAGATTTCTTCAAGCAAGATTTTCATACCCCCTTTTATGTTTTTTAGCCTTTTACACGATTAGTTTTTCTGCCTAAAACTAATTTTCAGCTTAAAACTAAAATAGTTATTATACGTTTTCTATAGTTTTTCCAGAATTCTAAAATCTCATCTAAGAAATTCTTTTCAAATATCTCACGTCTATGTATAAATTTTTTCCCTGTATATACTGAGTTCAGAATTCCTTAAATTTTCACTTTAAAATCTTCACTTTAAAATCTTCACTTTAAAATCTTCACTTTAAAATCTTCACTTTATATAGTATGAGTTATATCTAAGTTTGAAATTCCTTAAATTTCTATTTTTATTCTATTATTTTTCCATTCTATATTTCTCAATTTTTTCTATTTAATTCTCTTACATTTTTCCATTTCATCTTTTTACATCTTTTTGGATTCGGCCCTCTTACATTCTTTTCTATTCAGTCCTCTTACGTTCTTGAGTCAACTTATAATCCGATTTTAAGGTCCAGAGTTCTAATCCAGTTTTCAGGAAAAGATATAAAAAAGAAGGAAAAGGGCTTTTTCCTTGTCGATATCCTCTAACTTCCAGAAGACAATTCCAAAATCAGCTTGAGGTAGCTAATAGAATAGTAAGGTTGTTACCTTTTAGTTCTTTTTTTAGAATTAGTTAGAGTTCGGGATTTTTAGCAGGATCATCTCGAGAGATGTTTTTCTTGGAGCTTGTCTGTTCCCAGCATTTGCTCCCACGCAAATTCTATTTTTATATTTTAGAATCTATGTCTGTATGAATTGTGTTTATGTCATCTACAGGATTACTCATCTACAGGAATGGTCTCGAGCTGGCTTGAGAGGTTCCATATCAAAGTTCTTGTGTGCAGAGGAAGGTTAGGATCATTGCTTATATCTTCGAGAATGGAAATGCTTGATGCCGCTCTAAGAAAGAGAGGTTCGGATTCGTTGTTCAGTATGTCCATAATTTCATTTACGGAACGCCTGATATTTCTAGGAACTGAAGAGTCACTGGTTATACTTTCTAGGACTTGAAGACATTGTTTTATAACATCTGCTGAATCATTTGATGACATTCTAATCACCTTCGCAGTTAATTATTATATAAAAATTAGAGCTAATATAGCTAATATAGTATGGTATAGTATAGATTAGTCTAAGATAGGCTTGTTATATAAAATATTATCGGTGATTTTAAAGGTTCCCCATATCAGAGTCTACCCATTGTGATTCTGTATTTATTTCCTTTTTCTTATTTACACAGGATAAATTAGCTTCATATACAGTGAGCTACAGGAAAAATTTTATAAAATAAGTGAGAAGCAAATGCATAAGAAGCCGTGAACAAAGGAAGGCCAGATCTATGGATTCTGAAAAAGATAAAAAAGTAAAGCGAATAGCACGTTTCCTTGAACTAGGGGGCACAATGCTTGCTGAGCATTGTAATGTCTGCGGGGCCCCAAAGTTCCGTTATCAGGGTAGAGTAATCTGTCCTATATGTGATGTCCAGGAAGAAAAAGAAGCTCCGGAACCAGCAGTCACAGAAGTCCCGGCTCCTGAACCCAGACAGTCTACAGAAAAAAACAAGTCTTCTCTTGAGACTAAGAAGAGAGTTCAGGCGCACAGGCAAAAATCAAGGTTCGGGCCGAGAACCTCGGAAACTGACGAAGAAGAGGAAAAAGCTATCGAGCCAATAAAAGAGGAAATTCCCGTATTACCTTCTGAAAAAGAAGAAGCAGGAAGGAAAGCACCTGCAGTTCCTAAAGCTTCTACAATCTCTAGAGCTTCTACAATTCCTAGAGGTCCTGTAGCTCCTGTAATCCAGGCTGCACCCTCAGAAAGAGCAGAAAAACCCGCGGCAGTATCAAAGGTAGCAGGAGTCCATAGAGACCGGAAGGTACTGGAAGACCTTCTCTTTAGAAAGATGGTCAATATTGCAGATTGCCTTCAGGATGAAACAGACCTGCGTAGGATTGCCGAAGATTTTGAATTAATTGGAAAAGGGCTTGGGCTTATAGAGCGCCTGAGGCAGTTATAAAGGTAAGAGTAAAAAGAAAGAGAATATTTTTTTCGTTACTTTTTTCGTTACTTTTTTCGTTACTTTTTCTGTCATTTATCCTTTATAGGGAGCCTCAATGAGTTCTCTAATTTTTGTTGCTCTTTTTGGTCCTATCAAGTTTACTTTCTTGAGTTCTTTGGCATCAGCTTTCATAATAGCCTCTACTGAGCCAAAGTGCAAAAGAAGGTTTCTTGCAGCTTTCGGCCCGATGTCTGCGATCGCGGATACCAGGTATTCCTGCTGCTCAGGAAGGGTACTTGTTGATTTTTTCCCGTGGGGATTGACTTCTCTTTTATTTCCCATCTGCTCACGCTTTGCAAGCATTTTTAAAATTGCAGCAGTTTCTTCTTCATCTCTTGAATATAGCAGTGACACTCCAAAATCAACAGCAATGGATATCAAGGAGCCGTAAATAGCATTAGGGTTGATTTGCCTGGAAGTGAAAAGTTCTGTTCCTTCAATGATAAGAACAGGTTTTTGATATACTCTTGTAAGATTAGATAATTGCGCAAAAAGATTACGTTTTCCATCAACAAGAGAGCTTACAAAGTCATCCGTGCGCTTTCTCTCCACAGCAAGGCGGTCGCTTACAACGTAATCACCAATTTCAAGCGTGGTAAATATAATTTCTACTCCAAGCTTATCAAGAACATTTGCAACCCCACTTTTTGCTTCCCTGAAGTCCACTACTATTTTCAGAGATTCGGGGTTGATTTCTATTTTGGATACTTCTGCAGCAGTTTCGGATGGGGATTCAGGTTTCTTTCCAGAAAGAGTTTCAAAATAAACAAAGGTTTTTTGCCTTTCTTTTAGATTTTCTTCCCTGCTTTTTTCTTCATTCTTTTGTTCTTTTCCGACTCCACAGTTATCTTCATTTATTTCTTCATTAGCCCTGTTACACTTTGAGCCAGCAGCCATATCCCTGCTGTCTACAGTTAAATCTTCGCTGTCTACAGTTAAATCTCTAACATCTGCAGCCCTGCCTCCGATGTTTGTAAAACTACTGTTATCTACAGCCGTGTCCTTGTTATCTGCAAAAACGGTAGTATCTACATCTTTGTCCCTGTTGTTTACAAAACCACTAAGATTTACAGTCAGATTACTGCTATTTATTTCAATCTCATTTTCAGCTTTACTTTGCGTATAATCCGGAATAAAAGCTTTGGATTCAAAGTCTGAAAGTTTCGAATCCTGCTTTAAATCTTTGGGTTCCAGAAGAGCTTCAAGCCCGTGCATGCTTTTTAGCATCCTTTTTTCCTTGTTCTTACTGCTCCAGTAATAGGCTTCGTCGCGTGTACCTTTTGTCACAAGTATAATGACTCTGCCTTTATGCTGCCTGCCTGTCCTGCCTTTACGCTGGATGCTCCGGATTTCCGAAGGAATGGGTTCGTAGAATAATACCAGGTCTGTGGAAGGGATATCAAGTCCTTCTTCAGCAACTGATGTAGCTACAAGTACGTTGTATTCTCCTGCTCTAAACTTATCGAGAACTTCCACCTGTTGTTTTTGCGTAAGTCCTTTGTCCTTACGGCGCGAGGCCTGCCCTACAAAACGGATAGGGGAAATTTCTGGACTTTCTGAGAGGGCATTTACCACTATCTCTGCTGTGTCCCTATAATTCGTAAAAACAATTACTCTGGAATCAGAACTTCCTTTTAGCTGTTTGGATACGAGTTTCCGCGTAAGCTCTAGTTTAGGATGTTCGACCTCGCATTCCTTTAATTTATAAAGGGCTTTTCTCATGTAGAGATCGTCCATCAGTCTTTTTGAAGCCTTGCTTGCACTGCTTGAAGAGGCTTCAGCATCAAGTTTCTCCAGGTATTTTCTGAGAGGCTCAAGTCCCTGAGTTTCAATCATTTCCACAGCATGGTTCACTTTCACCATTTCAGCAAGCACAGACATTGCAGTAAAAACCGCAGGGTCGCCTCCTATCCGGATTTCACCCTGCAGTTTCTTCTGGAGAAGCAAGAGGTCTTTTTTAGAGACATATTTCCCATTGCCTACTGAAAAACCCAAATCTCTTACGGTTACAAGCCGGTCATCAAAAATTTTTTCCAGATAGCCCCGGATTTCGGCCATTTCGGAAGGAAGCTGGACCTGAAACCATTCTATCTTTTTTTCCTGCACATAAGGACGGACATCTCTGTCTTTTTCAGTTTTCACGGAGACATTTTCAATGTGTAAAGCCTGACATACTTCAGAGATTTTCTCATCCGAACTTCCAGGGCTTGCAGTAATTCCGAGCACATGAGGGTTTTTTGCGCTTTCGAAGTATTTTTCCGCAATAAAGGTATAAGCGTAATTTCCGACTGCTCTGTGGGCTTCGTCAAAGGTTATGTGAGTTACATCCTCAAGGCTGATTCTTTTTGTAAGAAGGTCGTTTTCAATCACCTGAGGGGTGGATATTATCAATTTCCCCTGAGCCCAGAGTTTTTCACGTTCTGCAGGCGCAATGCTGCCTGTAAAAGTGAGAATCTCATCTTCAGGAAGAGCCATTACTTTTTTGAAAAAAGCCGCATGTTGCTCAACAAGCGGTTTTGTTGGGGAAAGAATCAGGGCTTTTCCCCCGAAACGCTGAAGCCTGGAAACAATTACAAAAAGAGCTATAATGGTTTTTCCAAGCCCAGTAGGAAGCACAACAAGGCTTGAGCCTTCGAGGGCTTTTCCCGCAAGATTCAATTGATAGAGCCTCTGCTCAACAGTATCGGGTTTTATCAGCGGGTGCTTCATGAACCCAGGTTTTTCAGGAAAAAGATTCTCGTTCATTCTATTTCAGGATCGTTTCTTTCAGATTAATTTATTCTAAATGTGGTTAAATTTATTTCAGGTCTGATTAATTTATCTCAGATTAATTTATCCGAAGGGCTATTTGTTTCAGATTTTTAATTCAATTTTTTAATTCAATTTTTTAATTCAATTTTTTAATTTAATTTTTAATGAACATAAAAAACTAAAAACTTTGCTGCAGGCTTTTTAGCCCACAGCTCAGGAACTGCCAGTTTTTTAATTTTAGAAG
This sequence comes from Methanosarcina sp. A14, assembly GCF_001729375.1. Classification (NCBI taxonomy): domain Archaea; kingdom Methanobacteriati; phylum Methanobacteriota; class Methanomicrobia; order Methanosarcinales; family Methanosarcinaceae; genus Methanosarcina; species Methanosarcina sp. A14. Next base: position 9,062 of record NZ_LZPK01000001.1, read on the forward strand.
TTAAAGGGCTTGCCTGCGGATTCGAAAGTTCTGCCTCTGTAAATAAGTTCGTAGAGCACGTTTTCGATACCTTTTACCGGAGCTCGGATCTGACGCATGGAATCTCTGTCCCTTATAGTTACAGTCCCGTCTTTGAGGGTATCGTAATCTACAGTAACACAGTAAGGAGTTCCGATTTCGTCGTTTCTCCTGTAGCGGCGCCCGATGGTTCCGGAATCATCATAATTGACAAGCAGGGCCTTTTCCCTGAGTTTTACAATGATATCCTTTGCAGGGTCTGCAAGCTCTTTACGGGTCAGGAGTGGGAGGACTGCAACCTGTACCGGGGCAACTGCGCTTGAAAAGTGCATGACGAGACGGGCTTCCTCTTCTCCCTCAGTTTCACCTTCGCTCTTTCCGGCTTCAGATTCCTTTTCAGTTTCTTCTGTGCCTTTAAGCCCGGATTCGGCAACCTTCTGAGCCACGTTCTCTTCGTCATAGGCATGCTCCATAACGCCGTAGAAGATCCTGTCGATCCCATAAGAGGGCTCGATTACGTGAGGGATGACGTTTTCTCCACTGACTTTAACGGTTTCTTCCGCAAAGTCCACTGCATCCGAACCGACTGTAAACTCTTCCCCGTCCACGGTAACTTTGATCTCATCCTTTGATAGTTCTTCTTCGGAAAGCTGTTTTAAGGCATCTGCGACGGCTTTTGCTTTGCCCTTAAAGAGAGGCCCGAGCTTGCCCATGTTCGGCTTTACAACAAAGCGAGTAACCATTTTTGGCTCGTCGTATTCGACATACACATAAAGCTCGGTCTTGCTGACCTTTGCATGAGCTTTAAGGTCGTAATCTGTCCTGTCAGCAATTCCCACGATCTCGACCCAGCCGAACCGGTCGGTCTCAATCTCGGCATCCCAGCAGTCGATTGCATAATGCGCCATTTCGTCTTTCAGGTGCTGTCTGAACCTGAGTTTTGAAGGATCAATCCCAACCTTTGTCAGGAATTCGTTGGTTAGTGCAATGTTGTAGCCCAGGACTTCGTGTGCAATAACTCCGGTCTTCACAGCTTCCCGGACAGTCATCCTGAAGGGTTCGCCTTTCTCCTGTGCTTTCTGGGAATATAGTACAAGTTCTCTGTCTGCAAAGCGCTCGAAGTTGGGGTGCTTCTTGTTGCGCGGGTCAACGAAAATCTCGCACTCGGCCTGTGTGAATTCCCTGAGACGGATTACACCTTGCCTGGGTGCGATTTCATTTCTGTAAGATTTCCCGATCTGCACGGCTCCAAAAGGCAGCTTGTCCCTGTAAAAACGGGACAGCCTCTGGAAATCGACAAACATACCCTGTGCTGTCTCCGGTCTGAGATATCCCTGCCTTCCAGTGCCGGGCCCAATTGTAGTTTTGAACATCAGGTTGAATTCATAGGCGTCGCCGAATTTTCCACCGCACTCCGGGCATCGGATATCGTTTTCCTTTATAACCTTAGTGAGTTCTTCTGCACTCAGGGTCCCTGCGGCTTCCATTACGTTTTGTACAAGATGATCGGCCCGGAATGCTTCTTTACAGTTCATGCACTCGCACAGTGGGTCCGAAAAACCTCCAACGTGCCCGGACGCGATAAAGACTTCCTCGATCCCGATTGTCGGGCATTCGATCTCCATAAACCCTTCCTGGATAACGTAAAATTCTCTCCAGGTCTGCTCGATTCGCCTCTTCAGTGTGCTCCCAAGAGGCCCGTAATCATAAAATCCGCGGCTTCCGCCATACAGCTCAAAGGAGTTCCACAAGAACCCCCGGCGTTTAGCCAGCTCGAATACCTTCTCGTACTTGTCCATATTATAAATCCTCGTGAAATTGATTGGGGGATATCAGATAATTGTAATTTTGATCTATAGGAGGAAATACTAGATGGATAAAGGTATCATTATATTAAATTTGCACTGCTCTAGAAAGTGAGTGGATTTTGAGTTATTAATGAACTAAACTTATAATATTTCTCAAGTTTAAGGAATTATAGTCAGCTTATAGATAAATTTCAAAAACGATCTGTTTTTATGGCCGCACTAATATATTTAGTATTTTAATTTTATACAAACGATTTAATGTCTATGAGAAATAGCCCGCAGTTAGATTTGAAGATGTTGGGGTAACAGTGGATGTATATGTGCTCTTCGCAAAACATCGATCGTTGAAAAGGTATAAAAAATCTGAATATTCAATTGGTGAAATGGCTCATGCATAAGGGGAGAATATTAGTTCAGCTATCTATAATCATGCTATGAGTGATACTCAAATAAATAACTTTAATAATAATTTACTTCTTTTATTCTCAACAGTTATACTCCAATAGATAAAAATCTTGTTGAGTTTTCAATAGTTTCGATTTGCTGTAGTTCCGAATGACTACTCATACTAATTTATTATCTTCCTTTAATATTTTAAAAAATATTCTTCTTTCATCAATTATTACATTTCCGAGACTCAGTATCAAAATCTAGTGATGAATGTAAAATTCAAAATCACTATATTTTGTAATTGGTCACAATTCTTGTGATACAACTTAGGGATTGACGTCTTTAGATATCGAATATTGATTTTAGTGAAAACCAGATTTTTCTTGCTAATTCAGATTTTCAATCAAAAAATGCAAAAAATCACTGGATTTTGGACCAGAGTCCATTTCCGATAATCTATTATAAAAATTTCAGTATTGAAAAATCCTAAAGTGAACTCGTGTGTAGTTTCTACTAACCGATTTTATACTTTTTTATATATTTTAGAATCTACCTCTTAATTGAGCGCGAAGCGCTCGATTTCTTTCCTTTAAGAGTTTGCTATACTAATGAGTCTATTGAGTGTCTATTGAATTCACTATTTATTTATTGCAAATAGGTTGATTCTTTCTCCTGATCCTACACTGTCACGATATTGAAAGTTGGTTCTCTTCCCTGAAAATTATATTCAAAAACAGTAGATGTATCTTATTCCATTCATTCTAAATTTCCCTATTCAAAAAACACTAGCCGCAACTATGATTCTATAAATTTTTTGATCATAGTCTTCAACAATTGAACATCAAGGAATAATTGAGTACTTGAAAAGAACATCAAAAACAGTTAGTTTGACTATTTGGACAGAAAACTTATAAACTTTAATCCTAAAATAATATCTAAAGTTCAAATGTTAGTTTCGGTCATCTGAACTCCACAATACGTGCATGGATACAAGATTATGATTAAGCTTTGATAGTGTTTAAAGTTTGTGTAATCTTGCTCTGGGATAAAGAGGTGAAATAATTGAAAATAAGTATAAAAATATTAGACAGAACAGTCTTCGCGGCAATGTTGCTGCTGAGCATAGTATTTGTACCTGCTGCAAGTGCTCAAACAAATGAAAATATGGGAATAAATGATGAATGTGATAATTTCAGTATAGAAAAAGAATATGGTGAACTATTCTTGGAAAGAATGGGTTATTCTATAGGACTTACGCAGTT
>NZ_LZPK01000002.1:0-4272 GCF_001729375.1 Methanosarcina sp. A14
TACACCTGAGAATTATACCTAAAACCAGATACTCTGAAAATGTGTCATTCGAAGACATGCCTGAGAACGATAACTTATTTCAGGCTTGAAAACAGATAAATAAACATGAGTAGAGAGGGGAACGAGGAAATAGATCCTCAATTTATAGCTAGGCTTGCCAGTTTCCTGGGGTTTGATAAGGAAAGGGTTCAGCACCTTTTTGAGAAGAACTATCTTGCCCAGAATTGGGGAAAATATGAATATCTATTCCGCTTCGATAAGGAGATCTCCCATATCGAAAGGGGAACCGTGCTTTATGAGAAAGACGGTTCTTTCGAAATCATTATGGGTTTCCCAAAAATCCGGAGAGCCATGGTACTGGATCCCACGATTAAAAAGCACTTTAGCGGCCTTGAAAAAGTGGCCGTGGAAGAAAAAATGAATGGGTATAATGTCCGCATAGCGATTGCAAAAGACGAAATCATTGCAATTACCCGGAGTGGATATATCTGCCCTTATACGACTCAAAAAGCAAAAGAGAAATTGAATCTGAAATTTTTTGATGATTTCCCTGGACTTGTACTTTATGGAGAAATGATAGGCCCGGACAATCCTTATGTTCCAAAAGATATCTATGGCATTGAATCGGTAGAGTTTTACATCTTTGATATTCGGGAGAAAAACAGCGGCAAGCCTATTCCAATAAACCGGAAGCAGGAAATTCTGGAAAAGTACGGCTTTTTCCAGGTAAAGTTCTTCAAAGAAATTCCTCTCGAAACTGCTGCTAAAGAAATCGGAAAAATCATCCGGGAACTTGGAGAAAAAGAACATGAAGGCGTCGTAATAAAAGATCCGGAAATGGTTCTTTCTCCATTAAAATATACCTCTTCCCAGAGTAATTGCTCGGATCTCAGGCATGCCTTTAAGTTTTACAATGAGACCGGCAGAGACTATATGCTTTCCCGGATTGTCAGAGAAGGTTTCCAAACAGTTGAATGGAAAGAAAATAAAGCCGAGTTTGAAAAACGCTGCATGCAGCTAGGGAAGAGTATACTTGGCCCTCTCAGTGAATCCATCCTAAGTGTAAAAAACGGTCAGCGTTTATATGAAGAAGCAAAGATCCGGGTAAAGGATCTAAAAACTGCAGCCGAGTTCGAAGATTATCTTAAAAGACTCGGGATAGATGCAATTTTTGAAGAGCCTCAGTTAGTAGGGGAAGAGTATCTGGTAATTATAAAAAAGATTAATAAAAGTACTAACGATAAAACTCAAGCAATCTGGCAGGGCGAAACCTGGTGATCTTTTCCTACCAGATTGTGTTTTAAGATTTGAATTTTTGAGAACTTTTGTATTTAAGAACTTTTTTAAAGTGTTTCGAAAAGAAATATATTACAGTATAATTATACCAGATGCATTATACCAGATGCATTATACCAGATATAGGTTCAGATTTATAATACCTTGTAAATTCAGAGTTATTAATAACATGCAGCTCAAGAAATTAAAAGGGATTAAAAGGGATTATAAGAAATTATAAGAAATTAAAAGGAACTACAAAGAACTAGAAGGAATCCAGTATGACAAACGTTGCAATTATCGGGACGGAAAAGAGTGGAAGAACCTCCCTTGCCGCAAACCTGGGGAAAAAAGGAACATCCTCCGACATAACTATGTATAATAACGCTAAGGAGAGCCGGAAAATGGTTTTTGTAGACTCGCACGGCTATCCCAAAGCTTTAAAATCCCTGATTACGGCACTGAATATCTCAGATATGGCAGTCCTCTGTGTCCCTCCTGACGGCCTTGATAGGAATAATCCTGCAAGTGTTCATACCGGAGAATGCATTGTTGCCCTGGATCTGCTCGGCCTTAAGCATGGAATTATTGTCCTGACAAAGTCCGACAGTACACATATGTATGCAATCGATGAGCTGAAAAAGAAAATAAAACTGATGACTGCGGGCACTTCCCTTCAGGATTGGGAATGTATTTCCCTGAATACAAACAAAGGTGCAAAAAATCCTTTTGAGGGTGTGGAAGACCTCAAAGCTAAAATTTCCGAGATCTCGGAAAAAATCGAAGCTGAACAGGCTGAGCTGAATAGTCTGCCTGTAAGAGTGTTTATAGACCATGCATTCAATGTTACTGGAAAAGGCTGCGTTGTTCTTGGAGTTGTCAAACAGGGGATTTCAAAAGACAAGGACAAGACTAAAATTTTCCCGATGGATAGAGACATTGAAATCCGATCTATCCAGAGCCACGATGTGGATATTGACAGTGCACCCACAGGCACCAGAGTAGGAATGCGTCTTAAAAACGTGCAGGCCAAAGATATAGAAAGAGGATTTATTATCTCCGATAAAGAAATCATAAGTACCGATTATGTCCTTGAATGCACCATCTCAAAATTCACGCGAGCAATTGAAACCTCAAGTGTACTTCATCTCTTTGTTGGCCTGCAGTCCGAACCTGTACGTGTTGAGAAAATCCTGGTTGATGGGCAGGAAGTAAAAGAGGTAAAGCCTGGCAGTACCTGCGTAATGGAACTTTTAGGTAACAAAAAAGTAGCTTACAGTAAAGAAGATCGTTTCCTACTGGCAAATCTTGACCTGCCTCAGCGGTTTGCAGGTTATGGCTTTATGAAATAAGTATTTTATAAATTTTTTATTAAATAATTCTTTTAAATTTTTTATTAAATAATTCTTTTAAGGGTATAATATGGAAGAGGATTCAAGAAAAAATGAAGCTACTTGTGAAGACAGAGAGAGTAAAGTAAAAGATAAGACTCTCTATGGAAATGTTTTTCACAGAAATGTCTGCTGGCAGCGTTCTTACCAGAAACCTAAAGGCGAAGAGCTTATCATGGCACTATACGGCAGTCTCAGAAACGGGCTTTACAATAGCCGTCGTTTTGATCTGCAAAACAGGTCAGAGTTTCTGGGTACAACAAAGGTAAACGGATACGCTCTTTACTCCCTAGGCCCTTATCCCGGCATCTACCCTTTGGAAAATTCCTGTGTTTTAGCTGAAGTACGCAGGTTTTCAGGAAAACAACAACTTGAAATTGCCAAATCAATTGATTATATGGAACTTTTCGGAGGATACCACAGGGAATATGTGGATCTAGAAATTGGTGAGCAGAAATTCAGGGGCTTTATCTACGTTTATGATGAGAAACCTGAATCAGAAAGAATCGAGCACGGCGACTGGGCCAGATACTTGAATGAAAAAGAGTTACAGGAAAGAGAATTACAAGAAAGAGAATTACAGGAAAGAGAATTACAGGAAAGAAAATTACAAGAAAGAGAATTACAGGAAAGAAAATTAACTGAGTGAAAAAACTGAGACAATAAAGAAAGACGAAAAATAGAAGAAAATGAAAAAATAAAGGTGTGGAAAATAGAAACCTTAAAGCTGACAGATTCTCTAAATCTTACAGATTTCTTAAAAACTCAAGGCTCTCAATTCCTTCCTCTACAGAACTCATCTCGGTAACGAAAATTCCTTTATAATCCGAAAGTTTTTCCATAACTTGCTTCCAGTCTATTATGCCTTTTCCAAGAGGTAGATGTTCATCTTTTTTACCCATGTTGTCATGGATATGCACATGAGAGATTTTTTCGTTAAAAAGTTCCAGAAAGTCGTCAATAAGCCCTACAGTGTTTGCGTGTCCTACATCGAAAGTAAAACCCACATTATGGCTTCCAATGGATTCAAGCATCTCAAGCATCTCGTCAGGATATTTTCCAAAGATTTTCGGCATGTCGGGCATATTTTCGACAGCAACAAGAATTCCAAAATCCGCAGCAAAGTCACATATTTCCTGGAGAGAAGCAAGATTGGTAAAATATGCTTTCTGTGGAACCTGCGTGCCATAAGGGGAAAGATAACCAGGATGTACTACAGCTAAATTGACATAGTTAGAGGCAAGAGTCAGGTAGTGCTCCATCTGCCTGATGACTTCTGCCCTTATTGAGTCGTTCAGACCTGCCAGATTCATATCCGAGAAGGGCAGGTGCAGAGTTAATTCAAGGTCTGTGGTTTCACTGATATTTTTCAAATTCTGAATGTTCTTGCTGTTCAGGCACTGAGAACCTTCCTGTACGATTTCCCAACCGGTATACCCATGGTCTTCAAGCGTGTAAGCCCATTTGAAAGGGTCTTCAACGACTGCACGCGAAGAATAGCTAATTCTATGCAATTGCATGATGAAAGTTCATTCCTTTTCATTTATCAATATACGTCATCTAGCGAGAACTGAGATATATTTAACTGAACGAATTTAATGAACGA
>NZ_LZPK01000003.1:0-4949 GCF_001729375.1 Methanosarcina sp. A14
ATTCATATTGCAGGTGATTAGGTAGGTTAATTCACAAAATAAGGTGTTCTGTGATGGAGAAAAAAAAGTTATTATTTTCTATTTTCTTGACAGCACTGATTTTAATAACGGCGGGCTGTGCTAATAAGGACAATACTCAGGCCGGAGCATCGGCTGAAAACGCTTCTGATCAGACAGGGGCATTGGTTGAGAACCCTTCCGACGGATCAAAGTATGTGGATGTTGTAAATCTAAGCGGAGGAGATTGTGGCTATCCACAGCCGTTTACAATATATCCGAGGGGTCCTGGGTCATCAAAAGTTGGAATGATCTTTGACAGCCTGTTCGAAAGGGATGAAAAAGGTATAATTCCCTGGTTGGCTGAAAGCTGGGATGTCAATTCAAATGGAACAGAATATACAGTTTATCTCCGTGACGGTGTCAACTGGAGCGATGGAGTGCCTTTTACGGCAAATGATGTTAAATTTACTTTCGATTACGAGCAGAAAAATGTGCCCATATCAGGTGGAATTGAGTCCGGTATTATAGATAATGTTCAGGTTGTGAATTCCAGTACCGTCAAGTTCGTACTCACTCAGCCTGCTTCTCCATTCATTTATAAGCTCACGAGTTTTAAAATCATACCTGAGCATATATACAAAAATGTCTCCGATCCTACCAGTTTCCTTGATCCGGAAGCAGTCATTGGCACTGGCCCGTTCATTCTTGATGAGTACAACAAAGAGCATGGAACATATCGGTTTGTAGCAAATGAGAATTTCTGGGGACCGGAGCTTGCCGTTAAAGCCGTCGAATTTATTCCGGTCAGCGACTCATTGATAGCTTTTGAACAGGGACAAATAGATTTCACAAGTATATCGCCTGATACTCTTGACCGGTTCAAATCAGATTCTGATATAAGAATAGTCCAGCAGCCGGCTTTCTGGGGTTACCAGTTTTATTTCAATATGAAAAAATGTCCTGAACTAAATAACAGTAGAATAAGGCAGGCCTTTGCTTACGCCATTGATCGCGATGAACTGGTGGAAAAGATCGCAAGAGGTGCAGGCAAAGCCGGTAAAATGGGCATACTCCCTGAAGACCATATTTGGTATAACTCTGACCAGCCAAAATATGATTACAATCCGGATAAGGCTCGAGCATTGCTTGAAGAAGCCGGATGGACTGACACAGATGGGGATGGAATACTTGATAAAAACGGGGAAAAACTGTCATATGTATTATCTCTTGGCAGTAACGAAGTCCGTATCGGCGAACTTATAAAAGAGAGACTGAGTGAGGTGGGAATTGACGTTCAGGTGAAAGCCCTTGAGAGTAAATCCCGTGATGCCAATCTAAAGAGCGGAGACTTTGAACTTGCGATCAGCGGCTTTGGCGGCTGGGGGCAGGATGCGGATTATCTCCGTACAAGGTACTGTGACACAGGTGCACAGTCAGGAAGTGTATCATCTGGCGCAGCAATATTTGGTTACCACAATGATACCCTGAATGATCTTGGCACTCAGGAATTGCAGGAATTGAACGATAGTAAACGGAAAGAAATAGTATACAATATGCAGATCGTACTTGCTAATGATGTACCCGCAATACCGCTCTATTATACTACATCATATGATGTATGGCGCATTTCAAAATATGACGGCTGGATGAATAGATACGATCACCATGCAAGAACACACAGTATTCTTTCGTATTTAGAGAGGGATGGAATTGCAACAAAAAGATAACATTGATAACCTGATCGACTGCTGGAAAAAAACTACAACTAGTGTGATGCTCCAGGATGAGGGCAGGATGGCAGCGTTCTGGAACAAACGTTCTGGGGACTATGCGAATAACATTGAAAAAGATAACAGAAAGAAGAGAACCGATGAGATTCTCGACCTCCTTGAAGAGGCCGGATTTAATCCGGAAGGTTCCAGAGTCCTGGATATCGGGTGCGGGCCCGGTACTCTCACTCTCCCTCTTTCAAAGCTTGGAGCAGAGGTGACAGCACTTGATATCTCATCAGGAATGCTTGACAGACTGAAAGATTCTGTAAAAACAGAGTCTCTTCCGGTAGATATCGTTGAATGCTCCTGGTGGACCGCAGACATAGATGAGCTTGGGTTCCGGAATGAATTTGACCTGGTAATTGCATCCATGACCCCGGGAGTAAAGGATATCGAAAGTTTTGACAAAATGATGGAGTGCTCGAAAAATCTCTGTTATTACAGTAACTTTCTGAGAAGAGAAGAGGACAGGGCATATCGTGACATCAGGAGTTCGATACTCGGTGAAAAATCCGAAAATAACATGAACGGCATAATTTATCCATTCATGTATCTTTACCTCTCAGGCTACAAGCCATCGCTTCGGATCAACCATTCCGAATGGAAGGATGAACTAAACTGGAAAGAAACGGCAGAACAGACAATAGGGTTCATTGGAAGGGACCGGGATTTTGATGACGAAACAAAGCAGAAAATAAAGGATTATTATCAAAATGCCTCCCCAGATGGAATCTACCATTCTGAGTCTGATGTATATACCGGTATGATGGTTTGGGAAGTTAAAGGCAGATGATCGGATAGTAAAGGGAAAAGATGATTGGATGGTAAATGACAGGAATTCGTTTATTTTCAGGTTGTTATCAACACTTTTTATAATTCTTGTCATTAATTTTTTTCTACCGAGGATGATGCCTGGAGATCCATTCTCAACAACTTCCGCAGATGAAGTTGGGGAAGACATTATTGTAATGACAGAGGAGCAGCACCTTTATTACATAAATTATTACGGACTTGACAGGCCATTGCCTGAACAATTTTTAGCATATATGAAAAACCTGATGACTGGCAATCTTGGAAGGAGTATTTATTATAAAATGCCGGTCAGCGACGTAATACTGCTCCATCTTCCCTGGACTATATTGATTGTCATGAGTGCTACAGTAATCAGTACAATCTCCGGTGTGGTTCTTGGAACAATTTCTGCAAAGAACCGGAAGAAGGAGAGTGATAGAATTATGATGACGGGTATGATTGCCTTTGCAGAAATTCCTTCCTTTCTGCTTGGTCTGATCCTTCTTCTGATTTTTAGTGTATATCTCAGGCTTTTTCCACTTGCAGGTGCTGTTATCCCCTTCGCAAACTATAATGGTCCTGCAGAACAGATACTGGATATATCGTACCATGCCTTTCTGCCTGTTCTGACTCTCTCACTTTCACAACTGACCGGCGTGTACTTGCTCACCAGAAACACACTGATTACTGTAACCACAAAGGATTATATCAGGACTGCCAGAGCCAAAGGTCTGGGTGAAAAAAACGTTTGGATCCGGCATGCACTCCGAAATGCACTGCTCCCGGTAGTGACAAGAACAGGTTTTACGATCGGCATAATGATGGGGGGTGTTGTACTGGTTGAGAATGTTTTTTCCTATCCAGGCATAGGGATGACACTCAGAAGTGCTGTAGTCGGCCGGGATTATCCGCTTATTCAGGGTATTCTCCTAGTAATTGCAATTTCCATACTTATCTGCAACCTTCTGGTTGACAAAATATACGGGAAACTTGATCCGAGGGTTGTGATATAATAAAGGATACTGATGCTTCTGGAAACGCCGGAATACTCTCTTTTATTCAGGCTTTAAATATTAATAAAATTAACAAAATTGGTAGAGTTAACGGAATTGACAGAATTAACAGAACTGTCAGCAGCATAGCTAAACCATTCTCCAGGTTCAGTACTGAAGGTAAAATTGGTATCCTTGGAATTCTCTGCATCATTTTAATGGCAGTTTTTGCTCCTGTGATAACAATTTATCCTCCTCAGAAGATTACAGGCGATTCACTTGAACCTCCTGGTCCCGGACACATACTTGGAACCGATGAACTCGGTCTGGATATCTGGTCACAGATATGTTACGGTGCAAGAATGAGCCTTACAATAGGGCTTGCCGTAGCCGTTATAGCAGGTTTTGGGGGAGGAGCTCTTGGAATACTGGCAGGATATATTGGAGGGCATGTTGATCAGGGCTTGATGAGAGTAATTGATGTGACAATGGCTCTTCCAAGCTTTCCTCTTCTGATTGTAATATCTGCTTTTCTTGGTCCAAGCATTCTTAACGTAATTCTTATACTTGTTATTTTCAGCTGGGCCAAACCTGCACGTATTGCACGTTCCCAGACATTGTCACTAAAGAATAACAACTATATTATTGCCGCCAGGAACTACGGCGCAAAGCCATTTTACCTGCTCCGGAGGCATATATTTCCTGAAGTTCTGCCTGTCCTGTTTGTGCTTGTCATCGGGATATCCTCACACGCAATCATAGCCGAAGCAGGACTTGCCTTCCTGGGCCTTGGAGATCCTACTTCCAAGAGCTGGGGGATGATGCTTAATCATGCAACCAGTTTCCGTTCGATATATTTTACACCTTACTGGAAATGGTGGTTATTGCCTCCGTTGTTTATGCTCATTTTCCTCCTGCTCTGTCTTGCATTCATAAGCAGGGATATGGAAAGGATACTTGATCCGATATTAAAGATAAAAAAAGGCTTATGATCATGAGTCTGCTTAAAACCAATGATTTTAAATGCCACTATCTGACCAACATTTCCAGGCTTAAGGGAAGCGAGTTTAAACACCTGGAAATCGGAATGCAGATGATTTTCCAGAATCCGAAATCTTCCCTCAACCCCAGGATGAAAATATACGGTTTCATTGCCGAACTTTTAAGGCTACATAGGCTCTGCGAAAGGGATGAAGAAAAAGCATGACATGGAAGTCGTAGATTAGATGAGCGATGGGGTGTGGTTATGGAAGAGGGAAAATTATTGATTTCAGATGACTTATCATGGTTTCTATGATTTTCAATTTATTTCCAATTAACTTCCAATTTATTTCCAATTTATTTCCAATTAACTTCCAATTTATTTCCAATTTATTTCCAATTAATTTCCAAT
>NZ_LZPK01000004.1:0-15512 GCF_001729375.1 Methanosarcina sp. A14
GCTTAACCGATGACGCATGCATAAAAATCTAATAAATCCACGTTTGATTGAAAATCGATAGCAGTAAAAATATGAATCTACGAAAATTTACTGCGGAAAGTGGGTACAACCTAATACTTTAAACAAAGTGTTAGATTTTTAAGGCACCGTCGCGAATTTGCTGTAAATTCAAAGCTAAGTTTTCGTATACTGTGTGGATTTTTATTTTCCTGATATGGAATTTTTTACTCAATAACCTATTGAAATTTTTGATTTTACAGAAATATCGGCACACTGCCTGCTCTATAATGGCTTAAAACGGCTTAGAATCAAAGGTATTGCAACTACACAAAGAGTGAAGATTGAAGTGTATCAACGGAACCTGCTAGATCATAATTTTTAGTGTAGCAGTTGATATGCTCTCGTGTATCTGCATTTCGTGCATAATTTTTTATATAATTTGTGATATATTTTTTGATGTAACTTCATCTCGTCTATAGTTGGTTTAATTGTCGTTCGTATCTGTTGTGCATGAGATATCGCATTACGATATTCCTGGAGCATGCATCTGGTTTAGCTATCTGATAGCTGAACATAGAGCTGAGCACAAAGGAGGTTGATACGCATTGACTACAGTAATTAGTCCTGTGGATCTCTGGTTTATCCTGAGTTTCATTGTCGCTTTCACCAGGAAGTGATAAGCTATGAGATTAGATTAGAAGAAGTTACATCACCTAGTCTAAGTATAATAATAAAGAAATAGATAAAGGAAATTATCTGTAATATAAAATCAGGAGTGCAAATAGTGAATAGAAAAGTTACATTACTTCTGATTATAGCGGCAGTAATATTTGTTTCTGGTTGCGGAAGCACAAAAAATGATGAAGACCAAGCATGGTTGCGTTCTACTAAATTAGATATGGAGATGATGAGGCTAGACAAGCTTGATATGTTAAATGATCAAGAAATGCATTTAGATAATTTAAATGCTTGCGATAAAGTCGTAAAAGACGCACAGACTGCGTTACGAAATAATCATATGTATGATCCTACGTCTTCGAAATTTCAAAAGGCGCAAAATGAATGGGATATAATTTTAAATGATTATATCAGTGCAGCAGAATTTAGATATGTAGCAGTACAGAAATGGAATTTAGATATGTCACAAGATTCCTCTGTGTATGACGCTATGTATGAAGCTAAAAATAATTCAAATAACAAACTGTTAGATGCACAAGATCATTATTATAGATTAGACAATTACATACGTGGTGAGTAAATAAGGAGTAACAGTAATGCGTAAAGCAAAAGTATTTTCAATGGTAGTGTGTTGATTTTCTGTGAAATCACAATTCCCAAGAAGTTAGTAGTTTGAATATTCAATGTTGAAAGATGGAATTATACTCAGTACACAAAAAATTAACTTTGGATTCACAGGAATTCTCGACACCCTCGTAGATATTAGATACGTAGATTATGTTCCCTCACCTAAAAATTACAAATTATGTTAAGCTCTGAATATATTCGCCAAAATCAGGTATTTTTTCAATTTTAACTGTATCTCTGTCTGAAGTTTCTATCGATTTATATAATTCTATAGTAGTCTCATAATTTTTTTGTATAGTTTTGTAGACTAATTCCGCATTTTTACGGGTTATCCTCGAACCAAAAATGATTCCTTTTAGATCACTTTCAAAATAATTAAGTATATCATTTTCAAGTACGTCCCTGCTATAGATTATTCTGCATTCCTCTTCGAATATATAATCGATTTTTTTTGTACGTCCACGCTCAGATGCTTGGGTGTGTCTATAACTATTTGACATATCTATTGCATCTGGATCATTAAATGAAGGCACGTATATTACTTCATAAAGTGGACATATTACTCCCTGCTGCGTAAATATATGCTTATTGTAGTCTCTTGCATTCGTTTCCTCAGTATACTGAAAACAAAGGCAAATACCTTGGTGATTATCAGCATGTTTCTCCCACATTTTACGACTATTACATGTTTTACTAAAACAGCAAACTCTAGGCAATTTTTTTACTTTTTGATAGTAGGTATACATATTCCCTTCTTTTTTAACAGTACCATTGTTTACATAATCGTTTAGTATCTCATTTGCTTTAGAAGGATCACACTTCCTCCTCAAAGCAATCAAATCTATAATTTTTTCTTCCGTCATAGTCTCATATATCATGATATTGAAATCAGCACTATCTTCAAATGCAGCTGGATCACTAAAATATAATTGTTTACGAGACAAGTTATCTATGGTGTGATTATCATCGTGTTTCAAAATATGCTTGTACTGAAAAACTAAATTTTTATTTGTCATATAAACCACTGAGTAAATACTGTATTTCTAACACAAATACTTTTTAAATAAAACAACATTGATTTACTGGAAATACTTAAATGTTTTACTTTGTCTGTTTTACCTATGCTTTTCTGAACTCAGTAATTCTATGGGCTATAGGAATATGCGAATTTCTGCCGATCAACCTATCAAATGCAAAAATAATGCAAGAAACATATAGGTACTTTTTTCAGCGTCTATTGAAGTTAGTTTTAGTTTAAAATAAAGATACATAAATTAAAAAACAGTTTCTTAAAAAGATACTATATTTTGATAGTAAAAAGGACTACAAAATCAATTAAAATTCAACAGAAATTTCAATACACTTTCATTGAAATCAAAAACAGGGATGAGAACCAATCATCCCATCCCCGTATTCAGCGTAGCTAACACAATAGCTTCGCTGACAAAAAAAGAGGAGTTTTAGGCGTAAGGGTTCCGTAGCCCCTTGTTGATGCCGAAAGTCTTGCGCTCCTCAACTGTTTTCTGGTTCTTGTCGATCTTTTCTTTCGCGAGTTTCCTGAGGAGATCGAGACCGGGTTTGACTTCCTCAATTGGTTTTGTCTCGAACATGCCGTCTGCAACAGCCTTTGACCAGATCTCGTTTCCGACTTTGGTGCGGATGAAAACCGTAGACCAGCCGTCTGGGCTTCCGACCGAGCCGGTTGAAATGTCGGCAAGGTTAGAAACATAGTCAAGACAAACATGGCAGCCTGGCTGCTCGTACTTGTGGGTTGCCTTGAGTGGAACAGTAGCGACGTTTCCGCGTTCGGTATAGACCCAGAACTTGCCCTTCGTGATCTCCATCTTCTTCACGGAGCCAAGGCTCTGGTTTGCGTGGTCCTCGACAATGCTCTGCAAGGACTTGTACGAGAAGTTCTCCATGCAGAAAAGCCCCACTGTAAAAGCAACCTTGCCCGGGACATCTCGCATATTGATAGGATAAAGTTGAGCCTTCCTCACTGCCTGCATCTGGCAGCAAACGCCGGTGACCCCTACCTTATCAAGGCCAAAGGACCGTGTAGCCTCCTTGAGCCAGGAAATCTGGGGGCTGATGTTGTATCTTGTTCCTCGTGCCTTAAGGATGTCCTCGCGGGTCATCGCGACTACCGGTTTTGGCTGCCAGGGTTTGTCGCCCTCGCCTGCCACAATAGTTCCGTCGATGAACCCTTCTTCAAGGGCATAGACCATGAGAGCGGTGGCGATTCCGCCGTCCTGAGCTTTCTTGAGGATCTCCTTGTCCGTGCTCCGCGCCGAAACGCATGTCACGTATTTGCCGAGATACGGATCTTCAATCATCACTCTCACCATCCTTAAGCGCTTTAGCAATTATCTCGCTGATGTTCTCAAATTCAGAAATCACGTCTAAATTGAAGAAAGACCTCGGGCAGGCGCCGTAGCAGGAGCCGCACTTAATGCATAGGTCACGTTCACCCTGTGGTTTCCCGAACTCAAGAGTAATCGCATGCACTGGACAGGATGCAGCGCAAGTGCCACAGCCCATGCAGAGGCCCTGGTTGATCACATCGTACATAAGGTCGCAGAAACATCCGGAAGTGCCGCGCTTCGCAAGGTCCATGAGGGGCTTTAAGTACTTGCCTGCAAGCTCCTTCTGTTCCTCGTTCCCTTCAAGGAGCAGGTACGCCATGACAGCGACGTTCCTTATAAGCTCCGGGCTCGGGGGGCATCCTGGGATGTAAACATCCACGTCGATGAGATCTCCTATTGGGAGATAAGACTCGTGCTGTGGCTGGTTGTGCTGCCCGCCGCGGCTGAACCTGGTGATATTCCCGTAGCATGCGCAGGAACCGAGAGCCACCACGATCTTGGACTTCTTCCGCGTCTCTTTTATGTCCTCTACTGATTCATGGTCCTGGAGGCAGACCGATCCCTCAACGAGCGCCACGTCCATCTCCGGGATATGCCGGACGTCAGCAAGAGTGAGACAGTATACGAGGTCGGCATAGTCGTCCAGGATCTTGATGAGTCCTAAGTTGTTGTCGGCCAGAGACACAAGGCAGCCGGTACAGCCGCTCATGTGTACATGACCGATCTTAATCTTATTTGTCACTGGTTTTTTCTCCTTTGTAGCTTCCGCCTTGTTCTCCATCACAACCATAAAGGGCTCCCTTGCCCATGGTTTTCTCGATGAAGTTAAGCAGTCCCATAGTTCACTCCGATTTCCTTTAGTATCTCGGATACAGCGTCTGGAATGGCTCTCTGTACCTCGTCTGTAATCCCGATGACCATCTCGGGAGAAGAAACGTATTTCTTCTGGCATGCAAGGACACGGACCCGGATATCGTCCTTGATGTACTGGAGCGGCTCGGTCAGGTCCCATGAGTGGGCGTCCCGGTAACTCCCCACAGGAAGCTCGTCAACAGAGAGCCACCTGAGCTCGCCGGGTTCCCCACCAAAGTCCGCAATGTCCACAATGATAAGAGTCTTTGTGGACTCAGGGTTGAGAAGAGTAAAAACAAAATGTGGACCTCCAAGCCCTGCGTCAACAACCGTGACGTTCTCTGGAAGTTCGAGATCCTTGAGTTTTTCCACAACTGCAGGTCCGAACCCATCATCCGCAAAGAGCGGGTTGCCGCAGCCTGCCACCACGATCTCGGAGTACAGCGATTCCATTACCTTCACCACTGCATGAGCTTCTGGGCGACTATTTTTTCCTTCTCGTTCACCACGATCATGTGGGTTGCACACGAAACGCACGGGTCATAAGCCCGAACGACCATTTCGGCAATCTGCCAGGGCGCTCCAGTCAGAGCACGGCTACAGGTAGGGAAGTTCCAGGTAGTGGGCACAAGCATGTCATACCACCGCACCTTTCCGTCCTTCACCCGTGCAAGATGGATATTGCTCCCACGCGGAGCCTCGTTCGCAGCCCAGCCCATGGACCCATCTCCCTGAGGGATATGATCGGCAAGGACCTTACCCGAGGTATTCAGGTTGTCAAGGCAGTTGAGGATGGTGTAGCAGCAGTCTGGGTATTCCATCTGCCTGGCGATGTGCTGGGCAAAAGTGCCCTTCTCATCGAAGTTCTTGAATGTAGCAAGCCTTGCCCTCGGACCAACCTCAACAGGCTGTCCGTCGTAGGTCGGGACACCTGTGCAAGACTCCATCTGGGGGTTGGCTTTGGTGCCGACCTTCGTGGTGCCTCCGATCGGATAGCTTGGATCCTCAAGATCAATTGTTACCTCACCCATATACCAGTCCCATGGACGGGTTTCTTTCCAACGAGTGAAATCCCATGTGGGATTATCATCCAGACTGGATGACCCGTACATCGGGGCTGTGGCCATAACTCCCTGGTTATGGTACCCGAGTTTCTTAGGCAGTGGGATCTGCTTGCCTCCAACTTCGACAAACTCCCGGTTCTGCATGTTCCTGATAACATCAAGCATGAATTCCATCTGCTCGTGAACAAGGACAAGACATTCTTTCGCCAAATCGGCCATTTTCTGCTTTGCCCTGGGACTCACATTGTGGTACATTCCGCCGATCCTCGGATTGGATGGATGGATCGCCTCGCCACCTGCGATGGCTGCAATTGTCTGTGCAATCTCGCGGATGCGGACAATTCTTGCCATAACGCTCCTGGCAGGCTGCTCGTTGGCGAACAGGTTAAACTTCTTTTCCGTCCCAGGAATATAAAAGTCCGGGAGGATCAGGATGTTGTGCAGAGCATGGCTGTGGATACGGTTCGCGGCATGGAGAATGATCCGCAGGAGCTTTGCGTCCGTGGGGATCTCGCAGCCAATCGAAGCCTCCATAGCCTCGGTGCTTGCCAGTGTGTGGGCAATAGGACAGATACCGCAAACCCTAGAAGCAATCTTCGGGACCTGTTCCATTGTCTTACCTATAGCGAGCTTTTCAATACCCCTTACAGGGGTGATAGAAAGCCAGTCTCCTCGCTCAACAATACCCTGGTCATCTACCTTCAGGGTGAGCTTGGAGTGGCCTTCAAGTCTTGTGGTTGGAGAGATTTCTACAACTTTCGTCAATGGTATGCCTCGTTTTAGATTCGTTGTTATTTAGGCTGTACCGTGGTTAAGGCACTCTCTGTGCGATAATTCTAAGAAAGTTACTCGTACATGAAGTACGTTAACATCTTGATTTCTCCAGCGCGTAGTACCTCAGTATATTAAATATTTAATTTATAACGATAAATGGTTGAAAACGCGATATTACATAAATCCTTCTATCAATATAAAGAAGGTTAATAAAATAATAAGCATATTTATTCCAATCTATAAATCGAGTTTTATATTAAGTCAATTCTTTTCTATGACAAAGAAAACATTGAAATTAAAAGAATATTAGACACATAAATATGTGCAAAGATCACTTATTGCAGTTTATACTTTGCCCAATCATAAGGTCATTGAAGAACTAGAAACAAAAAGTGGCATATATTTTGGGAGCTGCGTCTTTATAGATTTGAAAAATTCACCACTACTTTTTAGCCCTGATCTTCGTATCATTTTATCAATTTGAAAGGTTTTTTTGTTTTCAGAGTATAAATGGTCTTGTACCGATCGTTAGTTTTATGTAGTTTGTTTTAGTTGCAGCAATACTATTTGTATTATGTGATATAGTGAATTGGCAGCAAACTCCCTTTTGAAAATGGAAGTTTTTTGATTCAAGAACCTTTAATGTAGTTATTTTCGGAGTACTCTCTAGATCAAGCCAGATACGATATAGCTAAATTTAAAATTTTGAAGACATTCATGGAAAAAGCTCCAAAAATACTTTTGAGATATCTGAGGAAACAGATACAAAGCAATATAATACTGTAAGGTGTTTGTTCTGGTATCAGAGGACAGTCTTACCTAAGCAGAGATTTCTTTAAACTAGTGAGACGTATTTTAATTCCTCTATGTCCCATCAACAGACCAGGTTTGGCTCCCTGTTTAGCTTCCAGAATAAGTTCATCAGGCGCTTATCCATGAATTCGCAAAATGCTTTTATAGCTTGAAAGTAATTACGCTGAATGTTCGCACTTGCGTCAATTGACAAAAGTTAACTCAATACAATTAGATCGTTTTTCAGTTTGAAATTTTTCATACTATATTTCACCTGATCGATTGTATATGAATGCCTGAACACAGTAATTGATAAATATATCAACCTCCTTCCAGTTAAAACTAAAAATCACATTTACCGGCTTATCGGGCCTGAAAGCCCAAACCACAAGAGTCCATAAATCCAGCTACAAGGATAAGAAAGGACCTCTCGAAAGAGAATGAGTTACCTCGTTTCGGGAAAAAGTAGATTTCTGGCAGCCAGGGGAGTAGAATCGGCACTATCTCTCAGGACCTGCAAAGACAACCTAATTTAGAAAAGGTGGCATGCATGACAACAGTGTTTGATGTCCCTGCAATGGAACTCATCGAGAAGGTTGCAGGCATACTTAAAGAAAATGAAAATGTCGTTCCCCCTGAGTGGGCAAAGAACGTAAAGACCGGAGTTCACAAAGAACTCCCTCCAAACAACGATGACTGGTGGTATATCAGAACCGCAGCGATCCTGAGGAAAATCTATACTGACGGGCCTGTAGGAATTGAAAGGCTCAGATCAATATACGGTGGAAGGAAAGACAACGGATCACAGCCATACCACAAAGCAAAAGGCAGCGGTTCGATTGCCAGAAAGGCAGTACAGCAGCTTGAAGCTGCAGGTTACCTGCAAAAAGTAAAGGATGGAAGAACAGTATCTGCAAAGGGACGCTCTATGCTTGATAATGCAGCCAATGAGCTCAAGCAGGAACTTCTTGAGAAGATCCCTGAACTTGCAAAATACTGAGAAAAATTCCATCCGAAGGGGACCTGACAAATCCATAGGATTCCCTTTCAAATATTATTAATCTTAACCCAGATATTATTAATCTTAATCTAGATTGCTCCGGAAAACCGGTTTTTTAGATGATTGCCATGTCTACAATGGATGACGAACTCAACGAAATCCGAAAGAGACGGCTTGCAGAAATTCAGAGGCAGCAGGCACAGAACCAACAGTCTGACGTTCAGGCAGCTTATCAGCAGGAACAGGCAAAAGCTGAGATGGAAGCTCAGAAGCAGGCCATCATGAGGCAGATCCTGACTCCTGAAGCCAGAGAGCGCCTTACAACCTTAAAGATGTCAAGACCTGCTCTTGTGGAACAGCTCGAAATGCAGCTGATCTCGCTTGCTCAGAGTGGAAGGCTCCCGTCTCAAATCAGTGATGAACAGCTTAAAACACTTCTCATGAAGATGCAGCCAAAAAAGCGTAAGACATCTATAACCAGAGTTTAAAAACAATGAGAATTTCGGTCCTGTTTAGCGGAGGCAAGGACAGTTCGCTCTCTGCCCTTTTGATGGAACCGTTTTTTGAAATAGAACTCGTAACCTGCAGCTTCGGCCTGCTTCCCAATGGTGAGCTGGCAGCAAAAACTGCAAAAAAGTTAGGGTTTCCTCACAGGGTTCTTTTTCTGGAAAGAGAAATCCTTGAAAAGGCTTACGAAGAAATAATGAAGAACGGTTTCCCGAAAAGTGCTATAAATTATATCCACGAAAAAGCCGTAGAGACTCTTGCTTCAGATCCGGAAGTTGAACTCATTGCTGATGGAACCAGAAGGGATGACAGAGTTCCTGTACTCTCAATCTCACAGATACGAAGTATCGAAGATCGATTGGGAGTTCAGTATATTTGCCCTTTGAAGGGGTATGGCAAAAAAACCGTGAGTATTCTTGTAGAGCGTTACCTTAGAATTGAAGAAGGGCCGAGTGAGAGTACTCAGAAAGCTGATTACGAAGCCGAGCTCAGGGAGTTAATCAGGCAAAGAGACGGTGAGGAGAAAATAAAGGAACTATTTCCTTCCCATATTCAGTCCCATGTGCTTTCAAGAAAAAACTACCCTGAAGAAAGCATGCCTTAAAATAAGGAAGTCTTCCGGAAGGGGAAAATTCTGGAATAAAGATTTATACAATAATCGAGTTATATTCAACCCTTATACTGCTGCAGATTAAACAAGACCCTCATAGAATTTACCGGATATGGTTTTCATAGAATTTACCGGATATGGTTTTAAAAAGCCGGTTCTACCTGGCAGAAAAAAACCTCGATTATTTAAGGGTTAAAATCACAATCAGCTAATTATCGGATATAACCAGAAGTTAACGAAATTAAGTTATTTACAGGTCAACAGGTGTGATCCACTTGAGTCATAACATGAAAGGACAGAAGATACGTCTTGCAAAGGCGCACAAACAGAACACACGCGTTCCAGTGTGGGTTATTGTGAAAACTAACAGGAAGGTCGTGAGCCATCCCAGACGCAGGCACTGGAGAAGAAGAAGCCTGGATGTAAAGTAAGCGAGGAAGGTGGAAAAAATGGCTGACGACATGGTAAAAGAACAGGTATATACTATCCCTCTCAGAAAGGTAAAGAACGTACCTTCATGGAAAAGAGCAAACAGAGCAGTTACTGAAGTAAGAGGTTTTCTTGTAAGGCACATGAAGGTTGATTCTGTGCAGGTCAAAATGGACAAATCAATTAATGAGCGCCTCTGGGAAAAAGGCTGTGAAAAGCCTCCTCTTTCCATCCGGGTCAGAGCTGTAAAATTCGCAGATGGCGAGGTACAGGCAGAACTCGCCCAGTAAAATATACCAGAAGACTCGAAGCTTCAAAGAATATGATTAGAACAGTGGATATATACGACACCTCAATGATTGGTGTCTTTGCAACCTGCACAGAAGATGTCGTTCTTGTTCCTACCGGAACAAAGCCCGAAACCTGTGCTATACTTGAGGATTCCCTGGATGCAAGGGTCGTTGAGACTCTTGTAAACGGAAGTGTTGTTATCGGAGCCCTTTCCAGAGGAAACTCAAACGGTTTCCTTTTTTCATATGGGACCGATGCCAGGGAGATGAAAGAACTGACCGGAGTTGAAGCTGAGATCCTCCCGGGCAAGCTGAATGCAGTAGGAAACATCGTGCTTGCAAACGATTCCGCAGCCCTTGTCCATCCAGAACTGTCAGACAGAGCTATTGAAACAATTGCCAATACCCTCAAAGTAGAAGTTTACAGGGGAACTATTGCCGGAATAAAGAATGTAGGAATGGCTGGAGTTGTCACCAACAAAGGACTTTTAGTGCACCCGAAAGTGACAGCTTCGGAAATAGAAACTCTGGAAAAGATCTTCGAGCTTCCGGTAAATATAGGGACTACGAACTTTGGGACTCAGATGCTCGGCTCAGGCCTGCTTGCGAACTCAAAGAACTATCTGGCAGGTTCAGACACTACAGGCCCCGAACTTGGAAGAATCGAGGAAGCCCTCGGGTTCTTAGAGTAATATTATAATCCACCTGTTTCGTAAAAAGTTGCAGCAAGAGTGGTGACCAAGATGAAGAGTTTTATTGTTAAAGGCAAATTTAAAGCAGGAAATTCCTGGGAAAAATTCACAAAGCAAGTCGAAAGTCAGAATGAAAAGAACGCAACTGATAAGGTCTATTCTGTCTTCGGAAGCAAACATGGGATTAAAAGAAGCCAGATCCAGATCGAAAGCATTGCTGAGGAGTGAAGGATATGGTAGAAGTCAGTGAAGAAGATATCAGAAATCTGGCAGCCAGGCATCAGGAGTTCCAGCGACAGGCAGAAAGCTTAAGGCAGCAGATGAATATGGTCCAGGCTTCTATTACAAGCTGCGACCAGGCAACTGTAACCATCAACGAGCTTAAAACCGTTTCAGCGGAAGGTAAGACTGCCGAAACGATGGTACCGATTGGATTTGGCTCATTCGTTTACGCCGAAATAAAAAATGCAGAGAAGGTTATTGTGGACCTTGGAGCAGGCTTTAGTGCGGAAAAGAACGCTGATGAAGCTATTGAAACCCTGAAACGCCGCAAAGAGCAGCTTACGAAAATTCTTGAACAAATGAGTGCTTCACTGACTAAATATATACAGGGTATGCAGGCCCTGGAAGCTGAAGCTGCAAAGCTTCAACAACCCAGCCAGGCCTAAAAAACCTGGCTTAGAAACAAAAGGATTGAACTCAAAGCCCGCATTTGAGAAAGAACTTTTTATTTTGACTTAACTACTATTTTTTATTGGCTTTTTTGGGATGGGATCCTGTGTTCAACAAATTCAAAGAAAAACTAGGGAATTTTAAAAAGGCGCTCAGCAGAACTATTGACGATAAAGCAGTAGATATTGAACCTGTGGTTGAGTCTGTGCCTGAGGCCGAAGAAGGTTTTGAAGAGGACATTGAGCCCATTCCTGAGGAAGAAGCTCTTGAAACGCTGACAGAAGAGGAAAGTTATGAAGCCGAACCTGTAACGGCTGCTCCTGCAACTGCCGGGATAGAAGACAGAAAAAAGGCTGAGTACAGGAAAAAACTGGAAAACAGAAAAAAGGCGATCGAGAGCAAAACTGAAGAAGAAAACGTACCTGAAAACATAACTGAAGAAAAAAAGTCATTTTTCAAAAAATTCTCGAAAATAGGATTTACAAAGAAAGCAAAAGCTCTGGTCCTTAATAGGGAAGTCTATCTGGATAGTAATGACCTCGAAGAGCCTCTCTGGGAACTTGAAATGGGGCTTCTTGAAAGTGACCTCGCCCTCTCGGTTTCCGAGGCAATTGTGGAATCAGTGAAAAAACAACTCACGGGCACAACAAAACGCATTGGCAGCAATACCGGAGAAATTGTAGAGGAAGCCCTGAAAAAAGCCATCCTTGAGGTAGTATCTGCGAATACTTTTGATTTTGATAAGTACGTAAGAGACAAGGAAAAGCCTGTTCACATTGTCTTTGTAGGAATTAACGGGACAGGAAAAACGACATCCATTGCAAAGATAACGCACAGACTGCTCAAATCGGATTATTCGGTAGTCCTTGCTGCAGGAGATACTTTCAGGGCAGGTGCCATCGACCAGCTTGGAATCCACGCCGACAGGCTTGGAGTAAAGATGATAAAACATCAACCTGGTGCCGATCCTGCTGCAGTTATTTACGATGCCGTGCAGTACGCAAAAGGCCATAAAATCGATATTGTGCTTTCCGACACCGCAGGCCGAATGCATACCAACCTTAATCTGATGTCACAGATGGAAAAGATCTGCAGGGTAAGCACTCCGGACCTTATAATTTTTGTAGATGAAGCCGTCGCAGGAAACGATGCCGTTGAAAGGGCTGCACAGTTTAATGAAGCTGTACCAATCGATGGGTCCATTCTGACAAAAATCGATGCGGATTCCAAAGGAGGAGCTGCAATATCCATTGCCTATATCACAGGCAAACCCATTCTCTTTTTCGGGATAGGGCAGGGCTATGAAGATTTAAAAAAGTTCGACCCAGAATGGTTTATAGACCAGCTTTTTAACCAGTAAATTACTTCAACGTTGAGCTATTGACTAATAACAAATTTCCGAGATCAAAGTTGTTTTCAAAATCAAAGTTGTGCTGACGCATATCGCTGTAAGCAACGGGATATTCGCGTCAGCGAAACTTTATTGTCCTGAAATATCTTTCAGACCATAGATCATATAATATTCATATTCGTAGGCAATTTTATATCTGGGCGGCATGTGTTTTTTCTGGATTCGCATAAGATCGTCCAGTCCTATTGATCGCACGTCTTTAAACCTGGCTTTTTCCATATATTCTCGAGCCTTACCCAGGGGCACACCTTTCGCGTTGGGCAGTATAGCATTCACTTCCGCAGTATAACTGTCTTTGGATATATCGTTCCTTTCGACTATATGTATCATAGTCTCACCTATATTTCTTTTCAGGTGTGTTTCTAGACGGCTGTCATCCCATACGCCGTCTATTATGACTACTTTTCCCCCTGGCTTCAGTACATTTCGCCAGTCATTAAGGGCTTTTTCAGGATTCGGTAGCGTCCAGAGCACATGGCGGAGTCAAGACGGCATCAAACTTTCCTTAATCAAAAGGGGGATTCTCTGCGTCGCCGATCCTGAATTTAATACTGCTAGGAGACTTAGACTTCGCCACCGAAAGCATTTTTTCGGACAGGTCGATACCTGTCACCTTATACCCCATATCCGCCAGCATCTTGCTCATTTCGCCCGTACCGCAGCCGACATCAAGAACGCTTAGCCTTTCCCCAGGGATTACCTGCCTGAAAAGAGCCTTCCAGGCTGCTTCTTCTTCCTCACTCTTTACCCCATGGCCGTGATATGCATCATAGCGCTGCGATGAATAGTCCCATCGTTTCGTGATCTCTTCCTTGATCTTGTTTTCATTAATTGACATACAATACCTCGAAGCTTACCTATTTTTAACCGCGATACCATGAACCATAAAAATAGGGTGATCATTGGCATATTTTAAATACCAGGGTAATTGCTTTCGCTGTATATCTCGAATTCTTTTCAAGTCAGTAACAGCGATATCTGCTAAGCCAGCCTTAGAAACATATTCCACGACCTGTTCTTTATCGACCCCATGAGGGTTGGGAAGGCTAACATTGATGTCCTTCTTATAATCGTAAGTAAAGGGGTTTTTTCCATACTTTATAAATCGGTAAATGTGGAAATTCACCGAGGATATAAGAGGAAGTAGGCCTTTTGTAATCCACTTGCCGTCAATAATGACGACACTGCCGCCTGGCTTCACAACTCTGATCCATTCTTTTACCGCCTTTTCCGGGTGAGACATAGTCCAGAGTACATACCGAGCAGTAACGCAATCAAAAGTTTCGTCCTCGAAGTTAAGGTTCTCAACGTTCATTTCCATGAACCGAATATTCGCTCCCTTTTCCCGGGCTTTCTTTCGGGCTACATCCATCATTCCTTCACTAAAGTCTACTGCAGTCACGCTATGGCCCAGCTCTGTCAGATACATAGCAATTATTCCGGTACCACTGCCAACGTCCAGGATATTTTTAGGGCTCGAACCGATCGTTTTTGATAATAGCTCTTTCCAAATCTGACTTTCCTCGATCCCTCCGTTCCCCGGCGCCGTATCGTAGAACTTGCTCCCATAATCCCAGTATTTCTTTACTCCTTCCTTAGTCCTGTCGAGTTCCAGCTTTCCAGATTCCGTCATGTTCACCCCATTATGACCTTTTTGATCCCACATTTTCGCATCGAATTAACTGGTATGATTTGTGGTATACCTTCACCGTCAAGTGTTACCCTTGCGTTGACCCCATAGACTTTTCGAATCATCGCTTCGGTTATCACGGAAGCCGGACTTCCAGCAGCCACGATTTTACCGCCATTCATCAATACGACATTGCCCGCATACCGAGACGCCAGGTTGAGGTCGTGTAATGCCACTATCGTCGTCATTCCGTTCTCTTCCGTGATGTTCTGGATCACGTCAAAAAGCTCAAGCTGCTTCTGAAGGTCCAGCGAGTTCGTAGGCTCGTCCATGAGAAGCACTTTGGGTTTTCGGATGATCGATTGGGCGATAGACACCATTTGCTTCTGCCCACCGCTGAGCTCGTTCATTGGCCGCATCGCCAGGTCTCCAATCCCGAGCTTTTCAAGCGTATCCATCGATGCAGACAGATCCTCATCCTTGATCCTCCAGCCAAGCGAATTTATCTTTCCCAACAATGTTGCCTCTAGCACCGTCATAACCGTACTTGTAGAGGATTCCTGAGGAAGGTAGCTAATAGCTTTTATGACCTCGTCTTTTCGATATGCCTTCAGGTCTTTTCCATTGAAGATTATTGACCCTTCGGCCTTGAGTATCCCGCATATGCATTTTAGCAAGGTGGATTTTCCGACCGCATTCGGGCCTATGATCGCAGTGACCATCGGCTCAGCAACCATATTTACGCTTTTTAACACCGGATTGGAATTATATCCGAACCTGAGATTTTGGATTTCCAGCTTCACCAATATCCCCTCTTTTTAGATAGAAGGAGCCAGACAAAAAACGGTATGCCAATCAGTGACGTGAGTATCCCTATTGGAAATACGATTCCCGGAACAACGGCCTTGCTGAGAACCGAAGCGGTGGAGAGTATAAACGCCCCGGACAACGCTGAAAAAGGTAAAAAGTATCGATGGTCCTCCCCCACGAGCATCCGTGCTATATGCGGTGCCACGAGGCCAATGAACCCTATGGTGCCTACGAATGCAACTGCCGTGGACGTAAGAATCGAAACCAGGATCAATCCCTTTAGTCTCATCTTTTCAACGTTCACTCCA
>NZ_LZPK01000005.1:0-14852 GCF_001729375.1 Methanosarcina sp. A14
TGGAATATCCTGGTTTGAAAGTGCTATGAAAATTAGAAGAGTGGCAGTGACAGAATACTTAAGGAATCCCCAATACACGTTAAATTAATTCAAATATTTGAAAGTTTGGAAAAAACAATATGCTAGGAGCCAACTGCGTAACTCCTAAGTCTGTAAACTCCAATTTTTAGTTTTTATAATAAGTTTATCTATTTCATTAGTCAAAGATTTATTATTTTCATTAATTCCTGAACACTTCTCTTGATTTCGAGTCTGTATTGTATTTCAGACCATTTCATTATATTTTATAGTTTCCATATATTTTCGAGCGCTCTATATAATCTATAGATCTATATATGACTATTTTTGGTATAGTCATATTCTTTACTTCAGGGTTAGCGGTTTTAAATCTTCAATCTGAAGGTAACAGAGGCAAACTCTAAGAGAACAAATCTTTTCCGTTATTCAAGCTAACGTAAAGTTTTTATTCGAATATGCCTTTTCGGAACTTTAACAATAATTATTAAAAAAGAGTTTCAAAAGCAAGAAGGATTGAGGGAAAATCTGGAGAAAAATGCTTGAAAAGATTATTGATTATCTGCTTATACTATTGATTATCTGTTTATACTTTTCAAGGTTTATTTGCGCCTACGATCTTGGTTTTCATAAAGAGACTTTTCAAAGAAGTTCTTAAAACGAAATTTTGAATTAACAGCATTGAGCATTTAGCAGTATAGGTTATTTAACAATAAAAACTATTTAATATAGAACAACAGAGGAAGATCTTTTTCAAGTTTCAAGCCCATGAAATTCCTGATCTCTTAGTTCTTTTTTCCTGATATTATCTCTGAGCAGGTCCAGCACCTCTTCATCCGAAACATCGTACCATCTTTCGTAAGCCTGGGCAACAGCCCTGAAATAGGCAGGAATCTCAAGCACCAGAAGCTCATCTACTATTTTCTGAAGCTCTTCTGCGACCTCTCTTCCTGCTACAGGCACTGCAACAACTATTTTTCCAGCCTTTCTGTTTTTACAAAGCTCAATGGCTGCCCGCATTGTAGAGCCCATTGCAATGCCGTCATCAATAAGAATTACAGTTCTTCCTGCAAGCTCAGGCAGGGGATTTCCTCCTCTAAGGGCTTTTATCCGCCTTTCAATCTCAGCGATTTGCTCCTGTTTTATCCGTTCAATTGTTTCCCCTGAAAGCCAGTAATGTGCGTTTTCTAAAATAAACATGCTCCCATTCTCGGCTATTGCCCCGAATCCGGCTTCAGGATTGTCCGGGAAAGGCATTTTCCTTGCAATAATGAGAGATAAATCGGCATTCAGCTTCGCTGCAACCTGCAGTCCAACTTCCACTCCCCCGCGTGGAATAGCAAGAATAATAGGATATTCAGTCCTGTATTTCTCAAGAGCTTTTGCAAGCTTTTCCCCTGCATCTTTACGGTTTTTGAACATGTTTCCACCTTATATTCAAAAATTATGCCTCTTTTCCGTACAAATGTTAAAATCAAAATATCCTCATAGGCCGCCTGTGAATTTCTACTGAAGAGCCTGAAGGAAGACTGGTTTCTGGTAAACAAAGTTCCAAAACTTTGTTTGCAACATCTTCAGGCTTGAGAACCGGTTCATTTGAAAAAAGCGAGCGGTACATGTCGGTATCCACACCTGCAGGACAGACTGCATATACCTGAAGCCCACCTCCAACTTCGTAAGCAAGAGACTCTGTAAAACCAATTGCTGCAAATTTTGAAGCGCAGTATATCGAAAGCTTTGGTATGCCATGCTTTCCTTCCCCTGAAGATATATTTACAATCCTGCCTTCTCCCCGTTTAAGCAGATAGGGAAGAGCGTACTTTGTGCAGAAAAACATGCCTTTCACGTTTGTATCCATAATCTCATTATATTCTTCGGTTGAAGTCTCCACAAGATATTTCCTGTATGCTACTCCTGCATCGTTTACGAGAATGTCAATTTTTCCAAAAGCGTTTACTGCCTTTGAAACCATGTCAATGACTTCCTCTTCTTTTCTAATGTCGGTCTTTACCGCAAGAGCTTTTCTACCTTCCCTTTCCACCAACCTGGCAGTTTCTCTAATTTCTCTTTCGGTTCTAGCGACAATTACAATATTGGCTCCTTCTCTTGCCAGTGACAGGCAGATAGCCCTTCCAATTCCTCTTCCCCCACCGGTTACAATGGCTGTCTGGCCTTTCAATCTCATAGCAGTCACTCTACAGTCATTTAATTAATTATTAAGCAGGATAAGGATATAATTTTGGAAGCAATATTTCTGAACTGCAATCAAGAACTCTCTCTTAAAAGGAAAGGGGATTCCGGCAAAAGAATGCAAGAAGACCTGGCAAAAAGATAATGTATATATTATAAATCTGCCAGAGCCACCTGCTACAAAGTCTGTCAGTTACCTAATAGAAGTCTGCCAGAGCTACCTATTAGAAGTCTAACAGAACTATCTACTACAAACTTTCTGAAATTATTGCCCAGAATTGCCGGAAGTCTACCCTTTAAGTTTCAGCCATTAAAGCTGGGGGACTGGAAGAGCCTGTATCTCGATTATCTTCCCGGATGTAACTTTTGAATCAGGCGAAGCAAGTTCCAGCACCTTTTCTGCGATGTGCTCTGGTTTGAGTGAAGGTCTGTCCGAAAAGAGTGACCTGTACATATCCGTATCCACACCGCCCGGGCAGATTGCATAGACTTTTATTTCTCCTTCCAGCTCGGCAGCAACGGACTTTGTTATGCCGTTTACTCCAAACTTCGAAGCACAGTATACAGATAAATCCGGAAGCCCGTGTAATCCTCCTACTGAGGATATATTGATGATTTTCCCATTATTGCTCTCTCTGATGTATGGAATCGCATACTTTGTGCAGAGAAAAACTCCTTTTAAGTTGGTATCCATCATTTTTTCGTACTCTTCCAGGGTGGTATCTTCCAGCTTCTTTTTGTAGGCCACACCTGCGTTGTTGATAAGAATATCAAGCCTGCCGCATTTGTCAATTGTCATTGAAATCAGGCGTCTTACGTCCTCCTCATTCTGCACGTCAGCCTGGACAGCCATGGCTTTACTGCCCATTGCTTTTAATTTATTTACCATCTCTTTGATTTTACTCTCATTCCTTGCTGCAATAACGACGTTTGCTCCCTCTTTTGCCAGAGCAAGGCAGATAGCTTTTCCTATCCCTTTGCTCCCCCCGGTTACAAGAGCTGTTTGACCTGCTAAACTCATTACTATCCCCTTTATCGGTTTATTTTTATCTAATTGTTTTTTATTAAATAAAAGATAAAACGGATAAAAAAAGGGATATATTTTTGGAAATTAAGTTTCTGAAAAGAAGTTATTCTCGTGAGAATGAACTTTTTGTTACTCTCAATTTCTTCGGTTGTCAGCCTCTTATGATTGTTGAGATTCAAATATTCATTATATTACTTTTGAAAGTTGGAAAATAGTAATGGCAGCGAAGATGAGACCTTAATTACCCTATACCTTTTTTTGGCTAGATAGCTATGATCTCTCACAAATTAGTACAAAATTAATAATTATCTTATTGTTAATTTTTGTCGTCTTGAAGGTAGTTGTTTTGAAAGCATTACCAATGACGACTGTAACAAAAACACTTTAAAAAGATTAGAAAAACCTGGAAGCTTTTTTGTTCCTCTTACCTATCCCCCGACAAAGTAACCCAAAAAATATTCCCTCAATATATTCTTTGGATTAAAATATCTTCCAGGCAATTCTTTACTCACATACCATCCAGTCGTTTCCCCTTTGTGTTGACCTCTTTGTTTTGACCCCTTTGTTTTTGTCTTAGTGGTCTATCCACTCCGTTTTTATCCGTTTGTTTGGGTTTGTTCTCTTATTCTCATGAGGTTGGATCTGTTCTCTTATTCTCGTGGGGTTCCAAGCTATAATTATTCCCAAACTTATTTAAAATAAATTATATGAAAAATTGGTTCCAAGCAAATAATATTCACGCATAAAATGTTTTTTTAGCAAACAACATTTGAATATTAATTATTATTTTTTAGGTTCTGTATTTTTTCTTCACTGCAAAACACAGAATTTTTTACTTATGCACAGGTTCTGTATCAAAAACTATGTATAAACGATAGAAGGAAGCTCTGAATATGAAATTATAAATTTTACAGAGAAAACTGAAATAATGGAAGGAAAAAGTGTGTAAAGACGTTTTTCGAAGAAAAAGGGCTTTTTGACGGATAAGCCCGTTACTGCTCAGTTGTTACGAATGATAATGAAACAAAATTGTACGAGAAAGTATTCAAGCAATAGAAGAGGTGACCAAGTATTCAAGCGGACATCAGATGGCTTCGGCTTGGGATGTGATCATCCTGGCAACCTCGGCCCGACAATTTCCACATAGTTCCCATCATCTTGTGCAAGCCACAAAATTCCGTGCAATAAAATTGTTTTAAGCACGTCAGCAGGCATAACTAGCATGTCATTTGAGAGTCACCTATCTGGGTAGTCATACTTACACTTCTTGCCTTTTATACCTCTGAAAGTAAGTCGATTCCTGTGATTTCTTGCCTCCGTTTGCACGTAAAAATCCGGTTTTTGTGAAAGTTGACAGGGATGAAACAAAAGGAGAAGAATTAAGCTGAGATCACTGAAAATTGCCATAACGTATTATGGAATTGTTGATGTGCTATTTGATCTTATAAGCTGCAGACAAGAACAATCTGCAGCCCATAAGGAGATCTGTCCGGGGTATCAGTGTATCGATTGAGAAAGAGGTTACTTCCGAGACGAAGCTTTTTTGTTGAAAATAAGAGTTGTATGGATCCTGGAATATTTTTTTGAATCGAATCACTTGATACCTCCAAAATATAAATAAACCAAATTTGTTATATAGTTTTTGGATATATTCTATATATTTTGATTTTTGCTATTGAGAAATATAATAGCATTGATGCAATAATTGTGTAAATTTTACTCATAAAACTAATCGGAATCACTGACAAGTGGCTCAAGGTGTAATAGAGTTAGGTGGTCAGAAGAAGCAAAAGGCACTCGTAGTCTGGAGAAAAAACATATTTTTAATATACTCGTCGATGTTTGCGGAAATCAGAGGATCGTGACGAGAGCAATATTGTATTAGTGTCAAATTACTTATATTTTATATTGAGCTTGTTTATAATTACTTAACTGGCTCTACAAACTTATTCTAAAATTCTACTCAAAAACAAGATGTAAGTCGGCGGGAAAGAACAACTCCGCCAACGGGTTTGTGAGGGGCAGGGAAAGAATAAGACCTGCCCCTTATGATTACAGACCAAACTTCATTATTTGGATTTTTCATCTTTCTCTGGTGTTTCTTTTTTCTTATTTGTAAATTGATGTTGTTGTTTACTGCCAAGTGCTACATCCTTCTCTACTCTTTTCCCTGTACCAGAAAAATGACTTCCTCCATCTGCCATAATAGTTCTCCTTATTTCAATATACTTAACAGAAGAATAAAGTAAACTATTAACACAAGTACACTTATCATAAACAATAAGTATGATCTGTTTAACCATTTAGCAATTTGCTCATTTTGGTCGCGATTTTTGACAATATTGCCTGTAATATCCTCGGTCATCTTTTTATAGATTTCCTTTTTTGCTGGTTTATTTTCTACACAATATTTAGTAAAATCGTCGGCTTTCAAAAACCACCAATCTCTAACATTGAGAGCAATTAACCCACACAAAATAGATGATGTAAAAAATACTAATATTAAGAAAATTAAAATAAGTAGAAATGTAGCAGAGAATATTTTCTCTTTAGTTACGGCATCTGCCGATGCTATTAATGTAGATAGAGAAGCCACAGTTAAACTAAAAATTACACCCACAAACCCAACGATACCAGTCGCCTTATTTTCAATATCACGAGTTTTTTGCCATTCGGTGTTACACATATCAACTACTGACTCATATATTAGCTTCTCACATTCTTCGTCACTTTGATTAATATCACTTTGAGATTTTATACACATCATTTTAGTCCTGAGAGTTGGTGTGTTACAGATGTTATAGCAAACATTACTAACAATAAATTTAATATGTAAAATAGTATTTAACTTATATCATAATTTGCATTAGATTTATTAAAAAGTCACTGTCATCCAGTTGAAGTTAAAAGCGATGAGAGAAGAACATGAGTACATTGAAAGAACAAGAGTTTCCTATAACAGATCCTAGTTTAAATGAGATTCATTATAATAATGTTCCAAAAAGTTCTAGGGTTTTCATAAGTTACAGTCACGATTCTAATAAACATAAAAAAAGTGTGTTGCTGCTTTCAAACCGCTTGCGTAGAGAAGGAATCGATTGTAATATCGATCAGTACGAAACCTCTCCTCCTGAAGGATGGTTTTGTTGGATGAGCAATCAAATTGAAGAAGCTGATTTTGTTCTTATCGTCTGTACGGAAAATTATGAAAAGCGATTTAAAGGAAAAGATGAAGTTGGAAAAGGTATGGGTGCAAAGTGGGAAGGTGCAATTATAACACAAGAACTATACTACTCCGGAGCTAACAATAAGTGTATTCCTATTGTGTTTTCTCCTCAAGATTCAGAATATATTCCTTCTATTCTTAAAAGTGCCACCTATTATGTGCTTAACATGGAGGAAATTAATGATGAAATTTATGATGAACTCTATGCCCGTCTTACATACCAAAAACTTGTCATAAAGCCAGACATTGGGAAATTAAGACCTATAACATCAAAATATTGCTCAGCATCCGTAAGCACACAAAAGAAAAAAGGAGGTATAGTCGAGAGTCATCAGAAACCTATGATTGGGGAATTAAGAAAAATAACTACTGAGCCTCAGAGTTCAAAGATTCATGAAACTTTCACCAGCCCTTCTACAGGCATGGAATTTGTTTTGATCCCTGCAGGCGAATTTATGATGGGATCAATGAAAGTTGCAGCTGGAAAACCTGTTCATAAAGTTACAATTAAGAATTCTTTTTACATGGGGATATATCCTGTAACTCAGAAGCAATGGACTGCTATAATGAATAATAATCCTTCTCACGTCAAAGGTAATGACCTACCTGTAGAACATGTGTCATGGAATGATGCACAAGAGTTCATCAAAAAACTGAATGAAAATGAAGACACTGATAAGTATCGTCTTCCTTCCGAAGCTGAGTGGGAGTACGCCTGCAGATCTGGTACACAAACAAAATATTATTTTGGAGATGACGCGTCAGAACTTAGGAATTATGCTTGGTATTGTAGGAACTCAAGGGATACAACACATCCAGTTGCTCAAAAAATGCCAAATTTTTGGGGTCTTTATGATATGCATGGGAATATCTGGGAGTGGGTTCAGGATAGTCGTCGTTCTAATTATGTTGGTGCACCATCAGATGGCAGCGCATGGGAAGATGGCGATAACTCAGTACGTATCTTAAGAGGAGGTAATTATGTTAGTGGAGACTTTGTATGTCAGTCAGCGTACTCAGATCTAGCAGCCGCCGAATCTGGATTTTGTGCAGGTTTTCGTGTTTTGAGGAAAATGTAACTTATATTACAACCATATTTTTGGGTCTGTGACTAGCTAGGTAATTCCCCTAGGTTCGTGCAGGTACAGGATACATGCAATCGCAGCTATTTCATAGCATTTTACCATACCAATACAGAATTTGAAAAGGAAAATAAGAAAAGCAAATGTTTAGAGGTTAACCTTGAATTGATAATTATCAAAATTTTTGTAGACATCGTATACTTCTTCTGCTAATGTGTTAATATCGAGCTGATCTCAAAACTCTAAATTTCCTTCTATTATATCAAATTTGGAATAATCACTCAATCCTCTGACAATGAGCACACTTATGAACTTTTTATTGGCGTGGAAATAAAATTGGTTTTGAGATGGGCTCTTACATAATCATTCCAATATATCAAAATAGAATTGGAATTTACTCAGTGTCTAACTTTTTGCGTTGCCTGCTGTTGCAGCGGGTGTTGAACTTTCAAATGATTTTGAATCTGCGAAATCATTTCTGGATACAACATTAAATCTTATCTGCAGGGTTATATTCAGTGACGAGATAATTTTAGGAATATAACCACAAGCGCCAGAATACCAGTTAATAAACTGAAAGCTGGTGCAGATGCTGGTGAAGATAAATTTTCTGAAGATGGCTTTTTTGAAGTGGATTGATTTTCGGATGCAGGCTGCTCAGAAGTAGGAGTTTCGCCTTGGTAATGTTCGTTGGAGATATAAGGATAAGCTACTGTGAATTCACCTTGAACCAGAGGTTTATCTTCACCGACATTATGTATTTGATACCAAATATTCACAGGCATTGTTCCACCTTCCCATTCTCCAGTTGGTTTTAGTGTCCATTCGTAAGTATATGTTCCAGGATCTAAGGATTCAAAATATAACTTTTTATCAAACTCTGAAGGACCAGTTATAACTTCATAAGGTGTTCCCACCCTTAAACTACAAATTTTTACAAATAATATCGATGTCTGGTTTAATTTTAGATCAATTTTTATTTTAAACGGTTCTCCTATCTTCAGTGTAGGTTTAACTACTTCTTTTCCCGGTAAAAGCTGATCATTATAGTAAACATCTATAGTACCATATTGAGAACCTGCTGAAACTATATTTGTCAACAAAAG
This sequence comes from Methanosarcina sp. A14, assembly GCF_001729375.1. Lineage (NCBI taxonomy): Archaea > Methanobacteriati > Methanobacteriota > Methanomicrobia > Methanosarcinales > Methanosarcinaceae > Methanosarcina > Methanosarcina sp. A14. Next base: position 8,647 of record NZ_LZPK01000005.1, read on the forward strand.
AAGTACCATTCCAAGTATAAAAATTCTAAATTTCATGATTATTCACCAAATTGTGCAACAAGAGTTTCATATCCAGCTGATTTTTCAGTAGAACCACCTGTTTTATCTCCAACTCCTTTTGGACCAGGCCCAACTATAGTAGTAGAGTACCCAACAAATTGAAATGTTAGTGGAACGTTATCTCCAATGTATTTTCCATTGTGTAAGATTGAATCATCTTTTCTGATGTACATCTGTCCTTTATGCCCAAAGTAAGGTTTAGGAATAACTTCATTATCGTTATCGTTGACTTTAAATTCGTTATACATTCCAACTGCCTCATATGACCACACATTAACCGTAAAAATCCAGTGTGGCGGCAATACTGGCAACCCGCAGGGAACAGCTGCCATCGTCCCATCCAGTTTTTTTGAAATTTTGTCTTCTATTTCACCGGAATACTTGTCAGCAGTTTCATTTGCCAAGTTTTTCAGCTCATTATCGATTTTCCCAAAACCGGCATCAATAACTTCACCTTTGTTTATTGTAACTGCACAGACCCCATTTGCAACTCCTATTTTGATGTCAGTATCCACCCTATTCAGAATAGCTTCAAGCTCATCAGGTTCAACAGGAGGGTTTGAATTTCGAATTTCCGTTTTCATTATAGAAGCAAGTTCAACTGCCAGTTCATCCGTTGTAGATTTTTCGAGAATTTCATTGTCCGAAAGCCCGTTAAGGTAAGTTGTCGTGACTTCCCTGATTCGACTATCCTCTATGCAGTCGGAAATAACAGGGTTTGAGCTAACCTCTTGAACTACATTTTCAAGAATCTGAGACCTCATTTCCTGTGCATACATGTGTTTCAGGTTGTAAACTTCCGTGTCAAGACAAGTTGTATCCAGCGAAATATTCTGCTCGCTGAGGTTCTGTTCAAGCAGGAAAACTTCTGCGTTCAGGTTGGAAATACTCTGGCTGATCTGCTGTGCCATTTCAGTTTTTACGTACTCATCGCTTGAGGCGATAATATCTCCAATTTCCTCGGAAATGCCGGTTGTGAAAATGCAGGTGTTCCGGACACCCAGGGGATAAATCGTTTTTCCGCTCATGGTGTCAGCCCATTCGTATTCCTCTCTAAGGTCAAAATCAGGATCATGGTATAGATAGTTCGGTTTCTGGTCAACGATCAGGGTCAGGTTTTCTGTCCAGTTGTATTTGCTTTCCGGCTGGCCGGTGACGGTCATTGTTGAGATTATACCCATGTCCTCCCCCAGAGCCGAAGCTGCCTTCTCGATTGCAGGATTGTTAAAAAGGGTCATAGGGCCTGAGGTCACGCTGTCAAGCAGACCGGTATCAAGGCCTTTTTTCTCCAGGGCCTTGAGAACATAGGAGTTGAGGTCAGAATCCAGTTTACGGTTTTTCTGGTCAATATCTTCAAGCAGCTTGCTGTACGCTTCATTTTTTGCAATGTACCGGGCCGAGTCACTTGAAGCGTACATTGTTCCTGAAGGCGTAAGGTACTGTTTTTTATTTACGTAAGCTTCCCGGTCTTTTTCCAGTTCCATAATAAGTTTTTCCGCAGTTTCCACCTGAAGGGCTGTTGGGTTCTGGCCAGGAGAATCAAGAAGAGAATAATTGAAGGACGGATTGTCCTTTTTCACCGAATCCAGCATTTCCAGCACTTCTTCTGCCATAATTCGGTGCAGCCAGAGTGGAATATCGCAATTAACAGCATTCTTGGGCAAATATTTTCCATCAGGATAGGCCCAGAACATGCTTTCTATTGTCCTTAAATCCACATACGCATCCTTGTATTTGTCGGCAGCGTCGGAACAGCATGGGTCAAACCTTTCGGTTTTAGTTGTGCTGTTGTCTATGATGCTGTTTTTGCTGTTGTCTTTGCTGTTGTCTGTACCGTTATCTACATCTTCGGCACTGCCTATGCTGTCTGTGTTGTTCAAATAGAGAGTTGTTTCCCGGTATTCCCGCTCTATCGGATCAGAATAAGTCAACAAACCGGAATAGCCGCCTGTTGGAGGACATTTATGGTAGATTATTGTTAGGTTTTCAGATTCGGTTTCGGCATGGGAAAGTGATACAATATTGTTTTTGCCTACAGCTTGGGAATTCGAGTCGCTTGCCGTATCAGAATGCGTCACAGTTGTATAATTTCCGTCAGGTAGCTTTTCCCTGGTTTTCCATCTATAGGTATAATCGTAATCATAGTCTATTTTCCAATTTGTCCTTATTTTGTAGGATATATCGTACCTGATTCTCCAATCAAAAATGTGGTCTTCCTTATCCAGGTAGCCTTCACTTCGGTTTTCGACCATAAGAGTATCATTACTTACATAGGAGAAATGAGGTTCAATGTTCACATCGGTTATATCAGCCGAGGTCAGGCTGACAGACGTCGATGTGACCGACCAGCTGGTTACATCTCCTTTAGGAGGGTCAATTGAAGGGTTTAAGGATTCGAAGTAAGAAATTTGGGTTGGATAGCTCCAGGAATAAGAAGGCACAAGAGATCCCCTGTGTGTTCCTGATGCATAATATCTTGAATCCCAGCTAATGGTTTGCCTGCTGAACGAAACTGATTCCGGGTCAAAATTTGTAGTGATTAGAGAGCTCATCGTGTCTGGAGAATCAAAGCCGTCTCTCAGGATCTGTCCCTGGACTGATGCGGTATAAACGCTGTCCGTGACCGAATGGATTAGATCAGGATTTTCCTCTGCCCACGCGTGGTCGTTGAAGACCCAGCCGTCAAGAACTTCGTCGGTATAATCGGAGGCTGAAAGTTCGATTTTCGAACTTTCGGAGAGATCTTCAAAAGAGGTATTTGTCGTTTTAAGGGATTCATCTATACTTTTTTCAATATCCAGAGAGAAGGATTTATTCTGGGCAAGTGAGTCGTAAGTTGTTGTCAGGTTTACGCCTCTATTCACTTCGTAAGCCGAAACTGAGGTATTAAGATTGGTAGAGTTACTAAGAACGGTAGAGTTCAGGCTGGAGTTCGAGCTTAAACCTGTTTTCTCGCTTCTGGAATTGAAAATGTCTTTGTAGAGGACTTTTCCATTATAGTAGCTTGTGTAGGTAAGGGTCAGAGGGTCAACCGAATCAAAAATCCTCTTCTGGGTATAAAGTGTAGCCCCGTTAATCGAGCTTGAAAGGGCAGGATTTGTCAGGATATTGAGAGGGCCGTTTGCATAATGCTGCCAGGGGCCGTAGATAAAAGTCCTCAGGTTTGTTGCTCCCAGCACTAAATTTGATGTCGAGTCAAGCCTCGAAGTGTTTCCAAGCTCTGTTTCGTACTCCCTGACAAGCTCTTCGAGAAGAGGCTCTCTTGACGTGATCAGTGTGGAAAGCTTCATACTGCTATTGAAACTTTCTCCTGATTCAAGGTTAACAAGGGTATAGTTCAGGGAAGGAATTTCAAAAACATAATAAATAGTGTAATTTTTGTCAGTAGATGAAACGCCAGCAGGTGAAATGTCAGCAGGTGAAATGTCAGCAGGTGAAATGTCAGTAGATGAAATGCCAGCAGGTGAGATTTCACGTTGCAGAGTTCCGGTTACTTTTCTTATTTTTATCTGTTCTGGTTCGATATCAGGTTCCACATTAATTGCGTATTCCCTGAAAGTGTGGCTGTTTCCCTGATAGTTTGTAGAAAGCAGCGTGTTAAAAGCGTCTGCTGTGATATCTTTTATCGGGCTTACTTCAATTACGAACCAGTCAGAGGCTTTGAGTTCGTCCCCGTAATAAAGTTCGATTGAGGCATATCCCGAGGCTGCAGAATCCGGAATTTTCACGGCTTCCTCAAGTGAAACTTTTTGGAAAAAGCCGGTTGCCTGGCCGTAGTTCACACTCTTGATTTCGCGGCCTGAAGAGTCAGTGACAATTAGCAAAATATCCCGGTTTTTCCATAGGGATTCGATCTTGCCCCAGATATCGGAAGGCAGGTTTATAGAAATCTGAAGTGTGTCCTCCCGTTCGATGTTCTGGTTTTTTGGGATTACCATAAAACCATCTTCCGAAAACCTGCTAACGGCATTGCCTTCAGGCAGTATTACAGGGTGTTCTCCCTGCCATTCAAGGGCTTCCATTCCTGCATAATTGAGGCAGCGAGCAAGGTCGAACGAGGCAAGGTTGATGGCATCCTGCCTGGGATCATTATTTTCGGTCGTATAAATGGTCTCAGCGACTTTGCTATCTATTCTCATAAGATATACTGAAGTAAAGGTAGCAGCAAGCAAAATGAAAATTCCGATCACGGCATAGGGTATATAGGCACAGCTATCCTCAATGAAATATGAAAAATCATTAGAGAATTTCCCGACCATCACCCTATCCCCAAAAACAGGAATATAAACGTAAATCAACTAATAAGCCAGTCAAATGCAAAAAATATTAAAGAGTTCTCTCAATAAATACTTTACTTTTAAGCGGAAAAAACACTGGTGTCAAAAATAAAAAATTGAATCTAGCTAAAAATGGAAATATATCAAAATAAGTTAGAAATCTCAAAATTAATAGGTACAAAATAAAGCAAAAATGAAGAACCAGTAATAAAAAAACTAAATAATATAAAATAAAGGAAACTGGAATTGTATGGAATCAGTATTTTTATTTTTGTTCTTAGTTTTTCCAGTGCTGTTAATAAGCTGTTAATAATTTAATATTTCTTTTACTTCTCCTTTAGTTTTGTTTTAACTATTCTGTAACAGGCAACTTAATATATCATTTAACTCAAAACAAATATTTTAAGAATTTTCCTTGAGATTAGAGTCGATATGTATATATTTTAAGGAAATTACTTTGTCTGTTAAAGCACGAAATTCAAAATATTTGCCAAGCGATTTAAAAACACAACACAAAAATTTAAAAAGCTTTAAATAAGAAATCAATTAAGAGTTAAATGAAAAATTTAAAGAGGTCTAAATTAAAAATTTAATTAAAAATTAAGAAAGAATTAAGTGATAAATTAATAAAGAGTTTAGTTAGAAATTAAGAAAGAATTAAGTGAAAAATTAATAAAGAGTTTAGTTAGAAATTATGAAAGAGTTTAGCTAGAAATTAAGAATGAATTAAGTGAAAAAAAGTAAAGTGAAAAAACGCTGATCTCAATGACAGACAAAGGAAGTATGAGAGAAAAAACCCTCAAAATAGAGAAGTTTGCAGGATACCTTCTGCCAGTGGTTATATTTTCCCTGGCTTTGTGGACTCTGGACAGACAGATACGTCACTTGCAATCGATGTATGTACTCAGAAGTATTACCAGCATTCCACTGAGCCATATAGAACTTGCGTTCTTTTTAACTTTCTTGAGTTATCTTACTTTAACAGGTTATGATTACTTGGCAGTTCGTCATATTAATCACCCTATGCCTTATAAGCAGACTGTCAGTGCTTCTTTTATCAGTACGTCCATAAGTTATAGTGTTGGTTTTAACGTCCTGACAGGAAGTTCCCTGAGATACAGGTTGTACTCAAGAAACGGGCTGAACCTGCGCCAGATCTGGGAAATTATTATTTTCTGCATACTCACCTTCTGGGTTGGGTTTTGCTTTGTAGGCGGTTTGCTTTTCACATTCTATCCTGTGAAACTGTCGGATTACGTACCCGAGATCCCTATCCCGTTAAACCTTATTGGAATTCTTTTACTGCTAAGTGTTGCTATTTATTTCATTTTCTCGTTCAGGAGATTGAATTTTAGGGCAAAAGGATACCAGATCAGGGTCCCTGAACCGAGAATAGCGTTCTTGCAGCTTGGCTTATCGTCAGTAGATTACCTGCTTTCGGGAAGCATTATCTATTTCCTTTTGCCTTCAAATCCACATCTTACCCTGCTTCATGTCCTTGTGTTCTTTGCGCTGGCGCAGATTATAGGGCTGATAAGTACTGTCCCGGGCGGGCTTGGGGTTTTTGAAACCCTTATGCTGTTTATGCTGGAACCGTATTTCGGCACGGTCGATATAATTAAACCGCTTCTTCTTTTCAGGACAATTTACTATTTCGTACCATTCCTTATTGGGTTGCTGGCTCTTATGTTCTATGAATATCAAGAGAGAGACGAATTCCTGAGGAAAATTGAGAAAGCCACGTATTCAAGCCTATCCGAACTAACACCTCAGGTCTTTTCGATTCTTGTTTTCCTTGGAGGAGTTTCCCTTCTCTTTTCCGGAGCTCTACCTTCAGATCCAAGGTACCTGCATGACCTTAATTACATT
>NZ_LZPK01000006.1:0-37067 GCF_001729375.1 Methanosarcina sp. A14
CAACAATTCTTCAACAATTCCTTAACTATTTCTCAGTGAAGAACCTCATTATACAGTTATTAAATAATTTTAACGGAAGCATTTTACCGAAGAGAGTATTATATCGTCGCCTCCTGCAAATTCTAAGGCTTTTGAAAGCCCTTCTGGAAGATTCCGTGCATAAAAAATGTTTTTTCCATTTACTGCCTTCATCCTTTCTCCTACCAGGATAACCTGCTTACACTTTGCACCGAACTTTTCTACAAAGCCCTGTACAAGTTCAGGAGGCAACCCTTCACATACCTGAGAGGCTTCTTCTCCCAGCACAAGGATGATATCTTCCTTTTTTTCGTCCTTTCTCTTAAGGAGAGCGTAATCAAGGGCTTTTTCGGCCGAGAGGATATCCATTCCGGAGTTGGAATTGTCTATTAAGGAAATGCCATTCATTTCCTTTTCCTGCATCCTGCCTGAAAGCCCTTTGAATCCTTCAATTGCCGAAATAATAGCTTCAGGTTTAGTTCCAAGTTCAAGGGCGGCTGCCGACGCTGCGACAAAAGCAGTCCTGTAAGCCGAAACATTATATCCCGGACGCAGGGAAGCTGATAAAATTTGCTTTCCCCTGTGCATAAAGCGAATGCCGGAACCTGAAGATGTAGGAGAAGCCTGGTATTTGCTTGAATCGGCTGGCATTGATGAACCTGATAGATCACACGATCCTAGTAAGTCTGAAGGCATTACTAACTCTGAGGATACTGATAAGGCTGAAGTCCCTGGTTCCGTTTCCAGTACAAAGTCAGCTATTTGTCCTGGAGTCTTGGAAAACTGATCATTAAAATGGTCTTTAAAGGTTAAAACCTTTATTTGGTCTTTTTTTGCAGCTTTAAGGGCTTTTTCAGCTCTGGCATTGATTAGAAGAGTACTTCCAGGTTTTGCATTTCTGATAAGCTGGAGTTTTGCTTCGCTTGCAAGGGATGTATTATTTGCAATCCCATAGTCCGGGGAAAGGGTTGTAAGAATTCCCAGGTCAGCAGTGCCTGTGCCTCCTATCGAGATCTCAAAGATAAAAAAATCCGGCCTGAACTCGGCTTCAAAAGTTTTCTCAACGGCAACCAGAATGCTTCCGGGAGTTATGCTCAGGCCTTTGTATATAAGAGAAGAAGCGCCCGCTTTCCAGTATTCAAGTCCCCGTGAAGTGTGCAGTACTACTTCAAACTGCCTGGAGAGCATATCGGCCAGGAGGGATGCTGTACTTGTTTTTGCTTTTACGCCGGTAATCTCGACTGTTTTTATGCCTGAAAGCCTTGAATCACCTTTGAGAATTTCTCCGACAATTTCATGGTGCGAAAGGATGTTTTTTTTCTGCGCCCTGGCTTCTACAAGCATAGGATAGGCAAGATCGAGGTGTACAGGCGCAACAATCAAGTCGAATTCTGATGCAGGAAGAGGAGTTTTTGAGCAGTGTATCCCGTACTTCTCCTCAAGCTCAAGCAACGTTTCAGGCTTGACTGTCCTGTATACATCTATTCCGCTTACTTCATTTCCAGCGGCTGCAAGGCTTTTTGCGATAGGAATGCCGCCGTGGGTCAGGTCGAGCACGGCGAACTTCTTCCGATACAGGTCCATGATAAAACCGGACCTTAGGTAAGACTTTAAAGGGATTCCTGAACCCTTTTGAACACAAGGTCGGCGATAAGCTCATCGGCTCCAAGAGGGTTTGCATAGCACAGAGGAACGGCTTTTCCGTCAATTTCCAGGGTACCGCAGCCATTTTCGTCCAGGCTCAGGATCTCGGGGATATCCTTTGTGATATGAACTCCAGAAGCCAGGAAAACCGGTACTGCTGCAATTTTTGTCACGCCTGTGCCAGAAAAGCCTTCGATTGCCTCTCCAAGGGTTGGCTCACTGTTTTCCATAAAGCCGGCTCTGACAACGACATCCGAGTGTTTCCGTGCTATATGATCTGCGATCTGAGTGACTACTTCCTTATTGTAAGGCAGCTTGCTCCCATGGCCTATGGCCAGAATTCCGAGTTTTTCTGTCATTTTTAAAACCTCAATCTCTGTCTGTTCAAGATTAACACAATCATTCGGATTTGTAATAATGAAGAGTTTAACATAGTTAGGATTTATATGATATAATTCTTTTGAGAAAATTCTTTTGAGAAATAACAGCGGGAGAAAGTTTTGATAGATCTGAGCGCAATCAACAGTTCTAGTAAATTTGTAACATAATTGTCTGTAACATAATTGTCTACATTTATCTGGTTTATTTCAGGTTTTTGTTTTCAAATTTGATATACGCTATTTTGTCCTTGGCTAAAGTTGTTATTTTGGACGAATTTCCATTACTGCTTCAGATATCTTTCTCCAGCGCAACTTTAGTTTCTTACTATTAAACATAATTTTATTATTTCGTATTAAATCATAATAGATTTATGTTATTAATATTTATAGGTTTTAACATCTAAATTTGCTTTTATTTGGGTAGATAATATGATAGACAACAACTATAGTCGTACTGAAGGTTTTTGGAGTTATATCCGTAACCTAGCTACTCGTTATCAGGATTTTTTACTTGACCCCGGAACATTGTTTACTGTGGCAAGCGGGGTCTTGCTCATAATAGCGATAGCTGTTTATCCGCAAAACATGCTGTCAGAAAATAGCATGGGTGAAGGCAACTGGTTATATCTATTATCCGCATTGGTTGGATCATCGTTTATATGGTGGTCTGCTTACCAGGGGATTAAAGAAAGGGACTTTACTGCTGATATTCCGGTTACTATCGCAACAATTGCTGCTATTGCTATCGGGCAGTATTCGGCTGCTGCAGTCGTAGCTGTACTTTTGCTTCTGGGTGGTATGCTTGAGGAACTTGTCTCTGCGAGAGCAGGAAAAGCACTCGAATCTCTGGCGAAACTATTGCCTGATAGAGTCACAGTCAGGCGTGAAGGACATGATATTGTAGTGCCTCTTGAGGAAGTTAAGGTAGGGGACACAATCCTTGTTAAGTCGGGAGAACGTATTGCTGTTGACGGAACTGTTATTTCGGGCACTGCTTCGGTAAATCAGGCTGCTATTACCGGAGAGAGCCTGCCAGTTGATAAACAGGAAGAAGATAATGTTTTTGCAGGTACTCTTAATGAAGTAGGTGCAATGGAAGTGCTGGCCACTAAAGTTGGAAGTGAAACAACCATCGGACAAATACATCGCTTGATTGAGGACGCGCAGATTCAAAAGCCAAAGATAGAGAGGCTCTTGAACAACCATGCTAAATTTTATACGCCTACTGCAATCATCTTGGGCGGCTTGCTCTGGTGGTGGAGTGGAGATCTGACACGAGCAATTACTATGCTAATAGTATTCTGTCCATGCGTAATGGTACTTGCTACACCTACGGCACTTGTGGCTTCGGTTGGTAATGCGGCGTTAAGAGGCAATCTTATTAAAAAAGGAGCCACGATAGAATCTATGGCCAGGATAGATACTGTTATTTTTGATAAGACAGGGACACTTACTCACGGTGAACCAAAACTTGCCAGCGTTATAACATTGAACAACAATAAAGATGAAGACTTATTGTTATTGGCTGCAATTGCAGAGAAGTTCAGTGAGCATCCGCTTGGAAAAGCTGTTGTCAAAGCTGCTGAAGAAAAGGGGTTCTTAATACAGGATCCGGAATCATTTGAATCCATATCAGGAACCGGCATAAAGGTTAAAGCTAAAGGAAAAAGCGTCTTTGTAGGTCGTCTGAAGCAAGCTTCTGAATTTAATATATTAATCTCTCATAAAGCTGAAGAAATCATTAAAAAACAATCTCAACTGGGCCGTAATGTAGTCATGATAGGAATTGATAACGAAATCGCAGGGTTGCTAACATTTGAGGATAGAATTAGGCCGGAGTCAAAAAAGTCCATCGAGAACCTTCATAAACTCGGAATAAAGACAATAATGATTACAGGTGACAGCAAAGTAGTTGCAGAACAGGCAGCTAAAATCCTTGGTATAAATGAAATATATGCTGAAGTAATGCCCCAGGAAAAGGTCGAAATTGTGAAACGTCTACAACTTGAAGGTCATAAAATTATCTTTGTGGGTGACGGTGTTAATGATGGTCCGGTACTTGTCACGGCTGATGTAGGAATAGCTATGGGGCTTACAGGAACAGATGTGGCAATAGAGACAGCAGAAGTTGGACTATTATCCGATGACCTTTTAAAAATTCCGTACCTTATAAGCGTATCCAAGAAGGCAATAATCACTATCTGGCAAAATGTTGTATTTTCGCTTAGCGTCCTCTCAATGGCGGTTATATTGACTATACCGGGCATACTTACACCCGTAACAGGGGCATTATTACACGAACTCTCATCAATTCCAGTAATAATGAACTCAGCCAGATTAATTACGTACAGTCCCAAAGACTGAGAATGAACAAAAATTCTCTCAGGGCTATTTCCTGACCTTGCATTAGTAGATGGTTGATATATTTTTTACATTAGTAGATGGTTGCTACTTATCTTTGAGTACTTTTGTTTGGTTGCATTTGTTTCCTGAGCTTACCTGTGTATTTGCTTGTTTAATCCATTTCCTGAACTTACCTGCGTACAGGAAGTTTATAAATAGCGTCCGTTTACCCGGAAATTTATATAGGAAAGGCCTTTAAATGGCCTTTCCATCTCTTTCACCTGTTCTTATCCTAATTACCTTTTCTACGGGCAAGACAAAGATTTTACCATCTCCAATGTTGCCGGTTCTTGTTGAACTAACAATAACATCGATAGCTTTATCCTCGTCTTCATCGTTTACTACCAACTCGATCTTTGTCTTCGGTAGGGCATCAACCCGATATTCCTGCCCTCTCCATTGCTGGATAATGCCTTTTTGCTGGCCGCGACCTTTTACGTCAATAATTGTGAGGCTATTGAAACCGGCATCTTCAAGCGAGGCTTTTACTTCTTCAAGTTTTGTGGGCCTGATGATCGCTTCTATTTTCTTCATATAGCCTTCCCCTTTTTAGTCTCGGTCGTTAACGCTATCTGGCCACGAATTTGACTCGGTTCAGGGCTTTTATTCATTCCAGTCTCAGGAAGATCTCCAACATAACCAGGGCAACCTACCTCAGGCACATCAAGCCCTCCGATTTCTACATCGCTGCTCACACGCATTGGCGTTATCAGATTGATTAACTTATAGATGATAAATGCCAGACCGCCAACTACGATAAAGTTGGTAGCCACACCAATGAGTTGTGCCACAAACTGTAGGGGCTGGCCGTAGAATAAACCGGTAACTGCAGTAGGCACTCCATTCCATCCGGCGCCATAGCTGCCGTCTGCGAACAGACCTAGAGCTAGACAGCCCCATGCGCCGTTGACCATGTGTACAGAGACAGCACCAACCGGATCATCGATTTTTAACTTTCTCTCAATGAAGAAGACTGATTCGACTACAAGAATGCCCGAAACAAGGCCAATGATCGCAGCACTTATCTGGTTGACAAATGCACAGGGTGCAGTGATAGCGACAAGTCCTGCCAGCATACCGTTACATGCCATACCTGGATCTGGCTTTTTAGTGCGCACGGCCCACATCCATGCCGTAGCTGCAATAGCACCGGTAGCTGAGGCCAGCATAGTGTTTGTGGCTACAACAGCTAGTCTCAGGTCTTCACCTGCCATGGTTGAGCCCGCATTGAAACCAAACCATCCGAAAGCAAGGATGAAGGTACCGATTATAGCCATAGGGATACTGTGACCGGGTATTGCATTGACGGAACCGTCTTTGTTATACTTGCCTATACGAGGTCCGATAATCCATGCGCCTACCAGGCCAATAACTCCTCCGGTCATATGCACTACCGACGAGCCGGCGAAATCCACATGGCCGTTACCCAGGCCGAAATTAACTCCAAGCTGGGACAGCCAACCTCCGCCCCACACCCAGTTGCCGAAGAGTGGGTATATAAAGGCACCAATAGCAAATCCCATGAAACAGAACGCCAGGAATTTCCATCGTTCTGCCAGTGCTCCGGTAGGAATTGTCGCGGTAGTATCCATGAAGACCATCTGGAATAAGAATAAGGCGAATACACCAACATCATAAGTGCCTATCAACGCAAATCCAGTCATTCCAAAAAGCCCGAACGGATGCCCTAAAAGGTTAATAGTAAACTCTTGATTAAGTCCTGTATAGCCTCCCAACGTAGCTAGGGGGCCAAAACCTCCGAACATGATGGCAAAACCCGTGAGGAAGAACCCTAACATACCCAGTGGATATACAAAGAAGTTCATAGACATCGTATGCGCGACATTCTTCACACGGACGAACCCGGTTTCGACCATCGCAAACCCGGCCTGCATGAACATAACCAGGAAACCCGCGAGCAGTGTCCACATTATATTTATGGCTACGCTGTTATGTCCTACAGCACTGGTCACATCTGCTAAAGAAGGTGCATCCTCGGTGCTCGCCGCTACATAGCCAGAATAATCCGTATCAGCTCCCGTAGGATCTGCCTGCTGGTCCGCCAGCACTATGGCCGGAAAAACAACGACCAAAATAAAGAGTACCAAAAAACTAACAAATAACTCGTTTATTTTTTTCCGCATTCCATTGACTCCTTAATTTTCCATTCGGGCTTTAATAATAGGCGGTCAGCGACATGCGAGGTCGTATTATCTTATTATGTGACATGCGAGATCGTATTATCTTATTCTCTGTATATCATCCGTCTAATAGCCCTATATCATATCACCAGCAGTTTATTTCCTTATAGTTCTATATTAATATTTCGGATGAGTGGGAATATGACTTCCTATTTTATAATTTATTAATATATCGAAACTCTATAAATAAATATTATATAAATGTGTTAAAAGTAAATGAATACTCAAGCTGGATGCATGTGAGAATGAGCAGCAATAGTAGTGTATAAAAAGCCGTATACTTTAAATTTTAAGAACGGAACCTTGAGAGAACGTTTATATAGATCTGAAGAAAAGTTGTCTTTACATGAAAGATCAGGAAGAAGAAAAATCCTAAATTGATAAAAAGGTTAACGGATTCCAGAGAAAAATTTCAGTTTAAATTCATGCGTTTTCATCCTTTTGGCGCGATCTCTTCCGGAAACCACTCCTGAATCTCTTTTGGCATATTAAATTTTACATCCCGAAGTTCGCCTTCTCCAATGTGCATGTACATGACCCACAGGACAGCCCGAATAACTTCAGCCGGGTTTACATTCTTATCGAACTCAAATTGTGCGTGCACTCTTCTGGCAAACTCTTCTTTTTTGAATTTCTCGGGCTTATCTCTGAGAGTCCAGCCGTCATAATATATTCCTTTAATTATAAGGGGCAACTGTGAAGCAAGATCAACTGCTTCTTCTACCGGAAGCCTGTCCCGGATAGCGTGCAATGTACCCCTCAATGCCTGATATGCACTATCCTTGCTCTGCCATTTCAACTGGGTCAGAATATCCCTGAGCCATATATTGGTTAAATCTATACTGTTTTCAAGATTCTTTACTCCCGTAGTCATTTCAATTCCCCCAAAGATTGAAAACAAATGTCGTTAGGCAAATAATATCATTAGGTAATTAGATATCATTTGACAAAATAAATTATGAGTTGTATTTATATAATAATATCTAAGGACAAAACTAGAAGAGGAAGTCCGGGTCATGGCCAGATTTAGGGATCTGGAAACCGAAAAAAACTCTATTTTTACAGACCACCAGGACAAGTTCCCAAAAATGACTAAGTGCAGGAAAGTTCAAATTTAAACAGTTTCAGATAGTAACTAAAAGGTTCCCTGAACTGAACTTGCAAAAAAGTAAACTTCATGCATTTTTCCTATAATTATATTAGGTACTTTTATGAGTATATTTATTGAATCTGCATTTTTACTGCATTTTTACTGCATTTGTTTGATATTTCTACTCTCAGTTCTAATCTCTTTTGCGCGGTTTAATTGCTCTCCTGAGGTGCAATCGTATCAAAATCTCCGCGCAAAGTCTTAAGTGCATATTTTTCCAGATCTATTTCCTGTCTCGTACGGAATCCAAGTCCTCTTAGTATAGATACAGGAGGGCACCAGCCCTGCACAGCGTACTGGAGCAGGAAAGCTGAAGCTATTGTGGGTAAGATAAGCCATATTTTGCTTCTTTTTAAGCCAAGTATTATTCCAATTAAAGAAACTGTAGATACGCGAATTTCCATAATGCGTCCTATATCCCACTCCTTATCAAGCTCTTCAATCCTTTTGCCTATTTCATAGTCGGTCTTGCTCGCATAAAACCTGACCATTGCAGCTATTTCTGTATCTATTGCCTGATTAATCTCAGGAGGCGTATTTGCCCGTACCCTATCCCCTCTTATGAGTTCACTGTAATTGCTCACTTCCATAAAATTCCCCTCTTAATAATCTTTTTTCAATGTATAATCAGGCCTGAATTGCCTTTTTATGAAAGAGGGTAGGGGTTTGCGAATATAAAGTTAATCAGAAAAACTTAGTTTCAGAACTTGGTTTTGTAAGCGAAAAAGAAGTGAATACACTTTTCCCCATTTTTTTGTTTTCTGAGATATTACGGGAAAAAGTAGATTTTTATGTATTAAAAAAGGATTACCAGGAGAAATACTTGTTTATTTCCTGTTTCATAACTCGATTATCTCCTGTTTCATAACTCGATTAGTCCATTAGGGTAATAGATTATCTCTGCTCCTTTAAAATATATGCCTCCAGGATGTCTATAACCATTTGACCCGCTCCAGTCAAAATTCAGCCAGTACTGAATCTTCCCATCTTTAAGCTCTCTGCCTGAGTACCAGATATTTTCAGCATAGTAATATCTACTCTGTAGATACCTGAGAATTTCAGATGTATTTTCGTTATTATCTCCTATGTAAAGTTCAGGATAGGCATGTCCGTAGCTCTCGTTTGTTGCAGTAACGACTCTTGTATTGAATCCCATATTCTTTAAAAGGGCAGACATGACTATGGAATAGTCGTCACAGTCTCCTTTATAACCTTCATTTATAGTCTGTGAGGCATCGAAGAAAAACTCACCGTTTTTTTCATAACGATACTCCCAATGCTGGTTCACGTAATCAAAAACATCACAGGCGTCTTTAATATTGTATCCTGAAGTTTTTCCGGTTATATTGAAAACTTCGGATTCAATTTTCTCATTTCCTGATCCAATACCTCTCTGGAAATTTATGGACAGTAACCTGTATTCCCTGGGATAGACGACGTTTGTTTTTTCTTCATGATATGTCGGAACCTCTGGTATTTTTGGAGATCTAGAATCGGTCAGGTATGCAGTGCTCTTATTCTCTTCTGTCTTATTTTGTTCTCCTAATCCTGTCTCATCAGGCAAAGGGTTATCCGTTCTATTGGGTGTTGAATTCTGTAAATCCTTTATCAAGTCTTCGGAGTTCAGACCAGCTACAGGAATTTTATCGGTAGCATCAGGATATATACATCCGGAAGCAAGTGCAAAAAGAATAATAAAACTCAATAATTTTAAAAAGTTTGTCCTGATCACTTTGTCGACTTCCCGGATTAATATAAGTGAAATTAAATGCAGTGCAAAGAATGTATTAATTTATATACGCAGATTCGTAGCTATAAACCTGCAAAGTATAAATTTGTAAGCTATTTTATTTTGAGCTTATCCCGAAACCAGCTTTATAATCAAAACCATCAAGATCCTTGCTATATCCAGCAGAAAGTCATGCTTTTTCCATTTAATTTAAGTTATACTATTAAGGTCTACAAAAGATTCAAAAGCACTATTGAAAAAAAGGTAAAAACTTATTAAATGAAAAGAAAATAAAATTTTATAAGTATTAAACGTTATAAATATATAAAATTTAAAATGTTATTAAGTTAAAAAAATAAAGAAGATTACAATTATAAGATATTCAAATTTTAAAAAGAGCAGATTTCAAAGAAATAATGGGTTTATAAAAAGAATATGAATTGTAAACTAATAATAAATAAAATATAAAAAAGAACGAAAATAATATATAAAAAAGAAAGAAAAATGAAGAGAAGTTAAACTACTACTTCAGCTTTTCAGGCTGCTACATCCTTTCTAAGGATGTAAGCAACCATTTCAGGATTAAGTTTGCTTTCTCTTGAAACCTTTTCCTCAATGGCTTCAGTAGATTTACCTTCAGTCTTCAGCTCTCTTATTTCTTCGATTATTGATGAAGGAATACGATAATACTCATTTATGTCTTTCCTGTGGCCCCAGACATCGCCTTCGATAAGCTGGATACGCTGCATTTCAAGGAACATCTCTATGGATTTTGAGACTGTACGCCTGTAAGATTTAGGAAGCTGTATAACTTCAATCTTTGGACAGTTCTCAACAAGTGAAAAAATATCCTTGTTTGAAGGCCTAAAAGCCAGATGCACTATTCTCTCATTTGGATTCAGTGTAAAGATTTCTTCTCTTGAACTCACAACTCTTATTTTCAAAGTTTAACCTCCAGATCTATCTATTTTTTTCGCTTGATAGTAAAAAACTCTTCATTAAATATTTTTCTATAATTACCTGTATCATTTAAAAAGAATTTTTATTTACGTTTTTTCAAGTGTTTTTTTAAGATCCCTCTCTAATTAATAAAAATCAGTATGTATAACAGTGTTTTTAAAAAAACTTAAAAAAATATTTGAGAGATTTTGAGGTTGTGTTATGAGCAAAATTCATAAAAAATCCAGAATTTTGTTTGAAATAATTCTGTTTTCATCAAGTCAGGGCAATTTTAGGAGTGAAGATATTTAAAAACAAGAAGATAAATTTTCAAATATTATAAAAAATTAACTTGATTTTGTATGTTTTGATATGTGTTTTTTCGTGTCTTCCGTGCTTCCTTGATTGTAATATCCAGATCGAATCGCTCCGCGACCGGCTGCGTTTTCCATGTTACAGGATTCCATCGGACTTTAAAATAATACTTGAGTCATAAATTATAATTATTTTCTTATTATATATATATTTGAGATCAATGTACTAGATACAAAAAGAAGCAGTAATTTAGCAATTGTAGAATAACAAAAGAAACATTCTCAATGTAGTAAAAAGGAAGAACACATCTAAAATATGGAAGTATTCGGTAGAAGAAAAAGCACTCCACCGAAGAGAAATTTAATTTTCTTCAAAGTTGGAATAAGGTATTCAGACCAGTGTATGAACCACCACTACAGAGACCCCATATAGCAACAGCAGAAGTATAATCTGAACGAAAATAACATCCAGATAATAGGCCCTGGACCTGATTCCTCTCCTTTGAGAATTGTCTGCAGAACTGTCAAATTCCCTGTTTTTACGAGTGGGTTCGATCTGCGACTTTATTCCTTCACTTATCTTTTTATTCTGTTCCATATGAGCGTTTATCACTTCTTCCAAGTCAGTCACCTCCTCAAACCTGTGTTTTTGAACAAGGGCTTTAAGGCGTTTCCTTACTTTTTAAAGCAGAATGCTTTTTAATTTCCCAGAATGATAGAATTTTTTAGGAGATTTATAGAATTTTGTTCCAATCAAGAACTCTGGTTTTCCTATTTCATCTACAATTTCATACCTTGCTCCTAAAATTCTTTTACTTTCCGACATACTATAAACTGGGATGTTTCACCAATTAAACGGGGACTATGGTCGGCACTATGTATATGTAAATGACATAAAAAATCACTACAAACATGATGTGCATAAAGACCATGTCCACATACCAAGACTTTACTCTGAATTTCGCTAGATCCGCCTCCTGAAGAGTATTTACAATCATTGAATTCTTCCAAATGCAGGGCCAGTATACTCTAGAAAATGTCTCACAGTTGCAGGCACGATAAACACACAAAGAGTATCATCTGGTCCTTATCAAACTTAAGCAGAATTGATAAGCAGTGCGACGACGAGACCGAATATAACAATGGTTTCTGGAATAACAGTAAGGATCAGACCCTTACCGAATAATCCTTCGTTTTCTGCCATTGCGCCGATTGCTGCTGTACCAATATCTTTTTCAGCTATTGCGGACGCAATCCCGGTTAATGCGATTGCAATTGATGCACCGACTGCTTTTGCTCCTGCTGCGTCCAGGAATAGATTTGCTGTTGCACCATCTACCAAGTTTTTATTCCTCCGTTTATTTTCTTATATATCCAAATGGGTTGAATTTTCTGCACTCTCTTCCATAGAATTTTCCAATTCTACATCTTGAAACCTGAGTGCATGCAGTCCGGGAGCCATAATACCCAGAACGGTGTCAGGATCGTGTCCGAGTATAAATACGAGAATTGCAGCTATTGCTGCGAAGCCAATCTGAGGATGATCAGATCATTCCAAAGGCGATGTCATTGACTGTAAAGTGGGGGTAATAGTCTCAGATGTTCTTGCTGTTTGAAAGGCTGTTAATCCGTTTTTGCACTATTACTAGCCGACCAGCCAAGAACATAGACATGCACCTGTTATCGAAAGGCGTAAATTTGTCGTAAACGTAATTTCTCCCCGACAGCAAGTGTTTGATTGTAATGCAAGGCATATATCTTTGCATATTATCTTAATAAGATAATAGATATAGATTGTATTCTAACTGATATAAATCTTTCTAACAGTTTAAAAAAGGTTTAAAAGCTCGATATCGTGACTCCATAAATTATATACTTTTCATATTCTTGCCAGGAATATCTCTGACTAAACGGAATTTTGTTCTGAAGAAAACCATGCCTGTTCTTTTCAAAAGGCAGTGTTAGCTTTAAGAGATATCAAAAATCACATAACTTTTATAAAATGTCATGCTCAATATACCTTCAATATTACCTTGAAGAGGCTCATGCATGGAAGATCCTGTTATCTCAAAAATAAAGAGTCAATTCGATAAGAAAGGAAATCCGGCAAAGATTCCGCTGATGAGCGGGAAAAAATTTTTTGAAGCCCGATCCGAAACGGATGGAGTCTATGTTGACAACCTGAAAAAAGAACCATTTCTCCCCTGGAAACTCTTTACCGAAGCTGTCAATTGTATAAAGGAACATGGCGGGAAGGTAAAGAAAGGAAATGCGACAAACTCGAAATTGGGAGATCCAAATCTTGGCCTTGATACCCTGGAAGGTTATATTGCCAGTAAAGTTTACGGCTGCAAGATAGGCGATCCCGTACTTAAGAGAGTTACTCCTGTAGCTTCCATCCTTGACTGGGCTGAAATTTGTGAAAACACACGGGGACAGATCGGTCTCCTTTCCGAGGAAAAAGAACTGCATACTTCTGAAAGTAAAAAAGAAACTTCTCTGGCTTTTACCGTTGAAGAGAATAAAGAAAGCTTACCAATGAACTCTGTTTATAACCAGCCTGACAATAAGCTGAAAGAAATGAGCAAACTGGAAGCTGAGCTTGAGGACAAAATCCAGAAAATAAAAGAACTTGATCGACAGGCTGCAGGTAGGGAAAATGAAATTGTAAGGCTGAATACAGAATTTGGAGCACGTGAAAAACTTCTTCTTAAGAACGAGTCGGAACTGCGAGCCCTTCAGGAAAAGTTTGCGGAAAAAAGTGAAGAAGTCCTACACCTTGAGTCCAGAATCATAGAAAAAGAAGACAGAATTAAGGATCTTACCGAAGAACTTGGGGAGAAGGTAGAAAACATAAAGATCCTTACCGAGAACCTTTCAGCAAAAGAAAGAGAGGTAGAAGAGCTTGATGAAAATATTTCTATAAAAGATAAAGATCTTAAGACCCTGGCTGAAGAGGTTATTACAAGGGCTGGAGATATGAAAAAAATTGAAGAGAAGCTTACCTTGAAAGAAAGGAAAATAAATACTCTTGAAACTATGCTTACCACAGCCGAAGAAAAAGTAAAAACACTTGAGAAGCAGCTCTCCGCTTTTGAAGGAGAAGAAAAACTGGCAGTTCAGCTTCGAGAAAAAGAAGAATTTATAAAACAGTTAAAAGGAACCCTCGTAAGTAAAGAGGAAGCTTTTTCGAGGGTTAGTGAGGAAAATCGGAAATATAAAATGCAGCAAAAACTGGCATCTGAGGGGTTAAGGCAGATAGAAGAACAGAAAGCCTCAAAAAAATGGTGGAAGCGTCTATAAACCCAACTGAAAAAAAGCCAGAATTCTTCTATTTAAACTTTGTTCATTCGCGGTCGCTCAGGGCCTGATGTCAGAAAAGAGCTATGAAGTAAATGAAGAATCATATCAGGGCTAATTTTTCTTATATGTGTAATTTCACCTATTATTTCTTCTTCGGTTCTTCCCTGAACTTTCAGTTCATTTATTTTTTCAAGCACGTAAGCGGGTATTACAAAGTAATTGTTAAGATCGTGCCAGTGCCCGCTTACATCTCCTTTTACCAGATGAATACCTGAAGACGCGAGGTACATTCTGATAAATTTAGAGAGTCCCTCGTAGGAAGATGCGGGAAGTTGAAGTAACTCAATCTCAGGACATGTCTTGACCAGACTAAAAAGATCTCTATCCGAAGGTCTAAACGCAAGATGTACTGCTTTCTCCTCTGCCTCCAGGCCGGAAATCTCATCCCTGCTTGTCACGACTCTGATGCGTACACTACCTAGCCCCATTTATGCTCCCTTTTCTATCTAAGTATGTATCATTTATTTAATTTTGTATTTCAGTCTTTCTAATCAAATTTCAGTACAATAAAATCATGAATACACAAACTTTTCTAAAAAACGAGTGAATAAATAGAGGGATGCTGAAATTATGCCAAATATAAACCTTTATAAGTAAATATAAACATATTTACTAAGAAATCGTATGCCCGACGAACAGAAAAGTTTTTAAGTGGACAGAAAAGTTTTTAAAACTCACTCTCAGGTTTTATGCTCAACCCTGCCGCAAGAGCTTGCCCGAATGAAATACATCCATCTCCACAGGGAATCTTACGGTGAGCCAGGAATTCAAAACCCGCTTCTGTAACAGTTCTTGCAATGCATGAAGTGATGTGATTGTTATAGGCAACTCCTCCACTAAGACCTATCTTTTCAAGCCCTCTTTTTGCGGCAAGAGAGATGGCAAGTTCTGAAATTCCCGTCGCAAGGCTTTCCTCAACCGCAAAAGCAAGATCAGTAGGGGAGTACTTTCCTGAAAGCTCATATACCCCCAGAAGAAGCTCGGTGGTGTCAAGTAAAGGAACTCCAGATTCTCTATCTTTCTTGAAAATGATAGGAAGATCTATGGAATGGGTACTCTTCGTTGCGGCAGATTCGAGTTTCATTGATGGCTCCCCGTCATAGGTTCTCATCTCGCAGATCCCGAGCAGGGCAGCTGCTGCATCCAGTACTCGTCCGGTACTGCTACTTCGAGCAACATTTACCCCGGTTTCAAGCTGTTTCATCACAGTTGAAAACTCCCTGTCTCCTTTCGGAAAAGCAAGGGGAAGTTTTTCCAATTCTGCTCTCCCAAGTTTCTCAAAAAGAATCCCCAAAACCATTCTTGAAGGTATCCGCGAAGCAAGGTCTCCACCTGGCATCGGCTGAGGGAGTAAATGCCCTATACGTTCGTATCCGAAGTAAGAGGATTCAAAGAGTTCCCCTCCCCAGACTGTACCGTCAGTGCCATATCCTACACCATCAAGGGCAATTCCGAGAATTCGGGAATCCAGGGGAAGGGAGTTATCAGCCATAAGCGCTAACATGTGAGCTTGATGATGCTGAACCTGAAGAGTATCGTCTCCTCCCATCTTTAGCGCAAAACGTGTTGTATTAAATGAAGGGTGCAAGTCACAACCCCAGTAAAGGGGCTCGATTCCTGTAAGTTGGATAAGATGTCTGACAACCTCGGAGTGGTACCTGAAGGTTTCTACATGACTGGTATTTCCTATATACTGAGATACATAGGCAAGCTTTCCTTTTGCCACAGTAACCGTAGAATTCATTTCAGCCCCCACACCTATAGAAGCTTTAACTTCAAAAGGCAGCTCTACGGGCTCAGGTACAAAGCCGCGGGAACGACGAATAAAGGCTGCTTTTCCATTCACAATTCTGATAACCGTATCATCATTTCGATTTGCAATAACCCTGTTGTGCAGCAGGTAATAATCGACAATCCCTTTAAGTTTATCAAGCGCCTCTTTATTCTCAACAACCATGGGCCTTCCCGGAAGGTTTGCCGAGGTCATAACATATACTGCATCAGGTACGCGGTCAAAAAGCAGATTCTGCGTGCCTGTATATGGAAGCATAACACCTATATTGTGCAGGCCAGAAGTCACCGATTCTGCCAGGCTGGATTCTTTTGACCTGGGAAGCACAGTAATAGGCCGGCGGTAAGAAGTTAAGTATTCCCTGCCTGCACCTTCAAGTTCTGCAAAGGTTTCCGCAACTTCTGCATTTTTTGCCATGACCGCAAAAGGTTGTTCCGGGCGCCTTAAACGTCTTCTAAGCTCCTTTACAGGCTCCTCCTTTCGCGCATTGCAGGCTATATGAAAACCTCCAAATCCTTTTATAGCAAGAATTGAGCCTTGTTGAAGGAGATCCGAAGCATGTGCAATTGCTTCATAACCCTTTACCAGGACATTTCCTTCTGGGTCTGAGAGCCAGATCTCTGGCCCGCACTTTGGGCAGCAGACAGGCTGGGCATGATATCTCCGGTTGAGAGGGTCAGTATATTCAGTTTCACATTCCGGACAAAGAGGAAAATCTGCCATAGTGGTATTTTCCCGGTCATAAGGAAGGGTTCGGACGGTTGTATATCTGGGCCCGCAGTTTGTGCATACCGTAAAAGGATAATGAAAATACCTGGAAGAAGGATCAAAAATCTCAGACCTGCACTGTTCGCAAATAGCCGTGTCAGGAGGAATTATGGAATTTTCAAAAACTCCGGATTCACTGGGCACGATAATAAATTTAGAATACCCAAAAAACGGGATATTTTTTGCTTTGATTTCCTTAACTTTGGCCAGAGGAGGTTTCTTTTCAGGGAGTTCTTTAATGAAATTATCAAGGCTTTCCTTATTTCCTTCTATAAGGATTTCCACATAATTTCCAAGATTTTTCACATATCCGAAAAGCCCGTGGACTTTTGCAAGCTGATATATAAAAGGGCGAAAACCTACCCCTTGAACAGTACCGGTAATATGAAGAAGCCTCGCTTCGTTTTGCATATAAAGTAGAGATTACTGTTTGTCGTTAAAATAGCTTTCTAAATAATAAAAGTACCTGGCAGCATCGTAAATAGATTCAAACTTCAAATATACAGATTGTAAGTAAGAGAAGTACAGACTGTAAGCACAGAAAAGTATAGATTCCAATTCAGTAAGACCAGGGTAAACGATAACATTTTTTAAGACATGTATAAATTATAACACTAAATTGAAATAAATTCAGATAAAAGCAAAAATCTGTGGCTGAATTCAGGAGAATTCTGATCCTGAATTCATGTCACATATATGGAGAAATTGTTCGTATCATAATGATGAACCCCAAAATCATCATCAAAAGGGAAATCCTCCAGGCCACCTGCAAAAGGAGGGCCTGGTTTTTGGGTTCACCTAACTTAAATACTGCTCTTTCAACCAAATTTGGTTGATCGTCACACGCAGCCATTTCAAATCAAGCTTGATTATTTCATTCTCTCCTTGACTCTCTTCAGCCTGGAAGTACCTTCTCTTTCCATCTCCTCGAGGGTAAAACGAATGTACTTCATGGTTGCAATGAGGTCCGGAATAACTTTGAATTCAAGAGCGTTTACACGTCTTTTTGTCTTCTCGATTTCATCAAGAAGTCTTTTCATCGTTGTTTCCAGCTCTGCTGCCGTGATAATCTTTTCTACCAGGACCTCATAGGCATCTGCGGACTCATCAATATACGAATTTGTCCCAACAATACCGTAACCTCTTTCAACAAGAGATTTGTGGACACCTGTAGAGCTGATTTGTGGCACCACAACACCCATGATGTTGTGTCCTGAAAGCTGAATTTCTGGAGATTCCTTTGCTGTAAAGGCAGTTGACTTAACTGTAACCATTCCGTTTACAGCAGAGGCAAGATTGATTTTTTCTGCAGCGGTTAGATAGGCAGCGTCCAGTTCGGTTCTGACGTTCCTTGCCTCGTTAAGAATCTTAAAGAACTCAAGAATAAGACCATCTCTCTTCATCTTAAGGAGCTTGTGCCCACTTTCAGAGAGCTTGATTTTTTTCTTGAGCTCAATCAGCTCCGACCGAGTTGGTTTTACGTCTTGAGCCATGGTAATCACTGACCCTTTCTGTGTGCAGGATGGTATTTCTGGATGTATTTGTTGTCAATCCTACCCAGCTGGTTTTCAGGCAGGTGTGCAAGGATCTTCCATCCAATGTCCAGAGTGTCTGCAATTGTCCTGTTTTCGTTTCTGCCCTGTGTAACGAACTGCTGTTCGAAAAGGTCAGCAAACTCAAGGAACTTGACGTCTCTCTCAGACAGAGCTTCTTTACCGACGATAGCCACGAGACCTCTCAGGTCACGCCCTTCTGCATAACCTGCATACATCTGGTCAGAAACTGCCTTGTGGTCTTCTCTTGTCTTGCCTGCTCCGATACCGGAGTTCATCAACCTTGACAGGGACGGCAACACATTAATTGGCGGGTAGATACCTTTCCTGTGCAGTTCTCTTGAAACCACAATCTGCCCTTCAGTAATATAACCGGACAGGTCAGGAATCGGGTGGGTAATATCGTCACCAGGCATCGAGAGAATCGGAATCTGAGTAACTGATCCCTTTGCGCCCTTAACAATACCTGCGCGCTCATAGAGAGTTGCAAGGTCAGTGTACATGTAACCAGGATACCCACGACGGCCAGGGATTTCGTTACGAGCGGCACCCATCTGACGAAGAGCTTCTGCATAGTTGGTAATGTCGGTCAGAATGACAAGTACGTGCATGCCGTGTTCGTATGCCAGATATTCAGCTGCAGTTAAAGCCATACGCGGAGTAACTATACGTTCGACAGCAGGGTCATCTGCAAGGTTGAGGAACACAACAGCCCTTTCAAGAGCCCCGGTCTTTTCGAAGTCGCTCATGAAGTACTGGGCTTCTTCATTGGTAATACCCATTGCTGCAAAAACTACTGCGAAAGCAGATTCAGATCCTGGCACAGCAGCCTGCCTTGCGATCTGCAGAGCAATTTCGTTGTGTGGAAGACCTGAAGCTGAGAAAATAGGCAGTTTCTGTCCACGGACAAGGGTATTTGTTCCGTCTATTGTGGAGATACCTGTCTGGATGAAATCCTTTGGAGGCAGCCTGGCATATGGGTTCATTGCAGCTCCGTTGATGTCCAGAAGCTGGTCGGGCACAATCCTGGGTCCACCGTCAAGTGGTTCTCCTGAACCTGAAAGGATTCTTCCGAGAAGGTCAATGGATGCAGGGAGCTTCAGGGTTTCCCCTGTAAAGACTACACCGCATTCCTTGTCCAGACCAGTAGTACCTTCAAAAATCTGGATAACCACTATGTCTGAAGATGAGTCCAGCACCTCGCCTCTGCGGGTGGTCCCGTCAGGCAAGTTAATAGTAACAATTTCTTTATAGCCTACAGGCTCTGTTTTTTCAACAAAGACAAGTGGTCCTGCAATCTGAGTGATTGTCTTATACTCTTTTACCATATTTACCTACCTCTCAGGGATGCAAACTCTTTATCCATCTGTGCCAGGACAGCATTCATAGACTCATCAAACTTCTCTTCGTACTTGACCTTAGCAAGCACATTTTTGGATTCAAGCTTGATAATTTCAGTTACGGGAACACCTGATTTCAAGGCATCCATCGCAGCGTCTCCCCATTTCATGATTGCCTTAAGGATCTTGTACTGCTGATCGAACGGGCTGTATGCATCTACTGGGTGGAATGCATTCTGCTGCAGGAAAATTTCCCTAAGCATACGGGTGATTTCAAGCAGAAGCTGCTGGTCGTCTGGCAGAGCATCGGAACCTACAAGCTGCACGATTTCCTGCAGTTCAGATTCTGTCTGGAGCATTTCCATTGCTCTTTCCCTCAAAGGCACATAATCAGGAGCCACATTATCTGCAAACCAGTCATTAAGACTGTCCTTATACAGACTGTAACTGTTCAGCCAGTTGATGGCCGGGAAGTGACGCCTCTGAGATAGTTTGGCATCGAGAGCCCAGAACACTTTTACGATACGCAGGGTATTCTGTGTAACAGGCTCTGAGAAGTCACCGCCAGGTGGAGATACTGCTCCAATAACAGTAATGGAACCTGTTTCGCCGCAAAGACTCTCCGCAACCCCGGCACGCTCGTAGAATTCGGCCAGTCTTGCAGACAGGTATGCTGGGTAACCTTCTTCACCAGGCATTTCTTCCAGACGGGAAGAGATTTCTCTCATGGCTTCTGCCCACCTTGAGGTGGAGTCTGCCATAAGGGATACATCTAATCCCATGTCACGGTAGTATTCTGCAATGGTGATTCCGGTATACACAGATGCTTCTCTTGCGGCCACAGGCATGTTTGAAGTGTTAGCGATAAGAACAGTACGCTCCATAAGTGGGCGCCCGGTCTGCGGATCTTCGAGTTCAGGGAATTCGCTCAGAACATCTGCCATTTCGTTTCCACGCTCACCACAACCGATGTAGACCACAATTTCGGTATCACTCCATTTTGCAAGCGACTGCTGAGTTACGGTCTTTCCCGATCCGAAAGGTCCGGGGATTGCAGCTGTTCCGCCTTTTGCCACAGGGAAAAGCCCATCAAGGATTCTCATTCCTGTAACCAGAGGCCTGGTTGGAGTAAGTTTTGCCTTCACAGGTCTGGGTCTTCGAACAGGCCACCTCTGCATCATCTGCAATTCGGTCCCATCAGTCAGAGTACAGATTGTGTCTACTACCGTAAAGTTTCCGCTCTTTATGTCGGAAATTGTACCTGAGATATCAGGAGGCACCATGATCTTATGTTCAATATTCACGGTTTCCTGTACAACACCAATTACGTCTCCACCTTTTACGGAATCGCCCTTCTTGACAATGGGTTTGAAATCCCAGAGTTTCTTATGATCAAGCCCATCTGCGCTGACACCTCTCTGGATGAAGCTACCCATTTTTTCAAGCAGGACGTGCAGAGGCCTTTGAACCCCGTCATAAATACTGGAAAGAAGACCCGGACCAAGTTCTACGGACAGAGACGACCCTGTAGATACACAGGGTTCCCCTGGCTTGATACCTGCGGTCTCTTCATATACCTGGATGATGGTCTTGGGCCCTAATATCTGAATGACTTCACCCATTAAACCTTCATTACCGACTTTGACCAGGTCATACATTTTTGCCTGCAAGCCGATGGCGGTGACGACAGGCCCAGACACACGATAAATTTCACCTTTTACTTCCACAGATCAACACCTACCGCTTGTTTTATCTTATCTCTTAGATTTGAGCCTGATCCACTGCCTCCCAGGGCTACTACTGTAGGCTGGACAGACTCATTCAAGTTTTTCCTTAGAATTTCCGGCAGATTACCAATGTCATCATTATGCATTACAAGAATCCCGACACTTTTGTCTTCAAGCACAGATTTTACAACGGACTCAGTGGCTGCGGTATCTGTGGTTTCATAAACCTTCCTGACACCAGCCAGTCTGAATCCTGTAACAAATTCGCTCTTTCCGATCACCGCTAATTCCATTATATAACCACCAACTGGTCTTTGATTAACTCATCACTGAGGCCAGTCTCCTTACCCCTGAAAATGATCCGGAGATTAGTAGCCTCATTATGTTTATGAATGATATAATCCAGAATAGGTGCAACTGAGATCGGGGATACATGCGAGAGAACGGTTGAAGATTCAAGATAATATCTTGTGAGCCTGCTTTCAAGAGTGGTCAAAGAAGTCATATCTGAACTCGTAACGCCTGAAATTACGTCCCAGTACTGAGTTCTTTGAAGCTCATTGACAAACTCGTCATATGGGAGAGTCGCCAGTTTCTCCGGTTTTAACTCAAGACCGCCTTCAATCATGAGCGGCATGATTTCATCAAGCTGCATAACTCCTGCTTTTTTCAGTCTGAAAAGATTTATTAAATTCTTGACGTCTACTTCCAATCTGACAACTTTAAGAAAGAGCTTGCGGTCTTTAGATCTTGGTTTACCTATTACTCCAAACAAGCCTGTATAATACATTTTGTCAAGTTCGTTCTCTATGTATGCCAGGTTAGTTCCGTCAAACTTATGCAGCAGGGGGTAGTATTCAGAGTATTTCAGGGCTTCAATTATTTCTTGATATGTAGCCTTGGCTGCAAGTTCTGACATCGACGTATAGGTAAACTCCCCAGCAGCAATCAGTGATTCCATGATATCTTCAGCAGATGCATTGTAGATTTTACCACGGAGAAGTGTTTTTATGTTCCAGATGTCGTATCTTTTGAGATATGCGACAACTAGGTAATTCAATTCTCCTCCGGTGATTCTTACCAACTTATCATATGTGAGCGCAAGATTTCTGTTCAATGCGTGTTCTGCCAGATCGCCACCACTGTATTTCATTGCCAGTTCGTTAACGTCGTTTTTGTATTCAGACTCTTGGATAAAGCGGGTAATCCCATCAATCCCCATGTTAAGGAGCCGGGGATATGTTTCTTTAGGGAGCAGTTTGCTCTTCATAGCGCGGACGCGGGTTACGGCATAGGGATAGTTAGAAGTGCCATTTTTCTTTTTATCGGATTTTCGCGAGGGTTTTTGCCCCCAGAGTCTCTCCAAAAGCCGCATCGAACATCACCCGTATAATATATCAGATATCTGCTTCAATGAACGCTCATACACGTTTTTCAGGATTGAATCATATGTGAAATCTAACCTGACCGTTCCGTCCTCGTTTTCCAGAACAATTCCACCAATAGTATCAAGATTACCAGCGTAAGATAGAGAAGTTAACTTCTTGACAATATCTTCAGAATCTTTAGAAGAGTAAACTCTAGCACCGCTAGCTTCGTACTTGTTGATAATATTTTTCAACAGCTCTTCTTTTTTGGATGCCGGCATTGACTTAATTTTTTCAACTGTCTGGGCATAAACTTTATCTAGAAGATCCTTACGCTTATTAAGCGTAATTCTTTTCACTTCCAGATTTGCACTTGATATGACCTGTTGGTGCAGATTTTGGAGGTCCTCTTCCGCCTTGGCAAGGCTGTCCCCGAGTGTTTTTTTCTGTACTTCCTTAGCTTCATTTATGATCTCGGAGGCCTTTGCATCGCCTTCGGCTTTTATACGGGAAACCTCAGCACTTGCACCCTCTTGGATGTCTTTTACAACAATCTCTAGTCCCATGCTTACACCTCCAAATAAATTTAGAGCAAAAAAGTGCTCTAAAGCCTAGAGCAAAAACTCTAAGCTGCTTAGAGTGCAACGATACCTAGGAAAACTTAGAGCATTATAATAGCTCAGGCCTGCCTGGCAAGGAAAAAAGCCCAGGTAAGCCTAAAGCAATGCTCTAAGAAATTTAAGAGTGAAGGCTCTTAAATTTAAGCAGAATTGATAAGCAGTGCGACGACGAGACCGAATATAACAATGGTTTCTGGAATAACAGTAAGGATCAGGCCCTTACCGAATAATCCTTCGTTTTCTGCCATTGCGCCGATTGCTGCTGTACCGATATCTTTTTCAGCTATTGCGGACGCAATCCCAGTTAATGCGATTGCAATTGATGCACCGATTGCTTTTGCTCCTGCTGCGTCCAGAAATAAGTTTGCTGTTGCTCCATCTACCATGTTTTTATTCCTCCGTGTATTTTCTTATATATCCGAATGGGTTGAATTTTCTGCCCCCGCCTTCATAGAATTTTCCAAAGAATTCTACGTACTGCAACCTGAGTGCATGTAGTCCGGGAGCGATGATACTCAGAGCGACGTTAAGGGCGTGCCCGAGTATAAATACGATAATTGCAGCTATTGCCGCGAAACCGATCTTAGAATGATCAGCCCAGATCATGCTGAAGGATATGTCATTGACTGTACTTGCGATATAAATCGAAGATAAACCGACTGCGATAATACGGGCATATGAAAGAGCATTACCCATAAGAGATGGCAGTTCGACTATACCAGCGATACCCTCACCCATGGCGAGCATCACAATTCCAATAACAAAAACAGCAGCACCAACATACATCAATGCTGAAATACCAACATAACCAATAGCTGCAATAAGTACACCAAGCTCAATAATCATCCAACTGCCTTTTTCAAGAAGAGCATGTTTCATCCCGTGTTCTCTTGCAACGTTTGTAAATCCAAACACGTACCCGAGATTTAGATGAATCAGTCCGACGACGACGCTTAGTATAATCATACTCATTACCATGTGAGCCCTGTGAATTGGGAAAGTAAAGGCCTCTCCTCCAATTGATTGGAACAGGGTTACTGTATGCCAGAATGGAAGTAAACCTTGTTCTTCATGCGTACTCGCCAGAGGGAATCCCAGAAACTCACCATAAATAAGTCCAAAGAAAATCGTCCAAATCTGACAATAAATAAGAATATTCATCATGTCAGCTACTGCATCTGACTTTATTGCCTTTTTAATAGCCAGTGCCATTGCTCCCAATATCAGTGCATATCCGATGTCTCCGAGAATCATTCCGTAGATCAGCGGGAAGGTAATGAAAATCGCTGAAGATGGATCTATTTCAAAATATTTAGGTCTTGCATACAGATCCATAATCTGCTGCATCGGTGCCACTGCTTTTGAGTTATTGTACTCAACGGGGGCATTTTCTTCTTCCTCCTCGCGAACTTCGAGGTTGGTGATGTATGCCCTTCCATTAGTGGCGTTGTTAACTACACTGACAAGCCTGTCATAACTTTCGGTGGGGGTCCATCCATCAATTATGAATGCATTTTCAGATGTAGCTATCCTAAGAGGCAGCTCTGCTTTCTGACTCTCGATACTCAGGACTTCGTCGCTTGCAAGGATAAAATCGGCGTACTTTGTTTTCAAGGACTCGATCTCACCCTTTAAGGATTCGATCCTTCTGGTGACGTCGGCTTCTTTCTGTTCAATGGATCTTAAAAGTTCGCTTGGGACACCACCTCTTTCAGGAACTCTAAGCTCTTTGAATCCAAGACCCTGAAGTAATTCGTAAACTTTGTCGGCATCATTATTAGCTACAAACAGTACAACTGCTTTTGATTGAGGATCAAAGTACAGTTCGTAAGCTTGGGTGATACTCGAAATCTGACTTGCTTCTAGGTTACTTTTTAAAATGCCTGCGAAAACCTTGATGTTTTCGTAGCCACGGAAATAATCAAAGTCAAGATCGATGGGCAGATAAGGCAGGACTTCCTTTTTCTGGGTGTCCATATCTTTTAATTCATTTTCAAGCTGGGAAATTGATTCCGTTTTAGCTGAAATTGTTCTGTCCAGTTCATTTAACTTCGAGTCAAGTTCACGCAGAACAGCGTCAGATTTCTGAACTACCGGTTTTTTGCTTTCAATCCCCAAATAATTGGCGATAGATCGGATCTTCACAAGCTTTTTAGAGACTTCTTCTGCGTTTTTGAATGGCTTGCTGATCTTAAAACCAGACTCGTCTTCGACAAAGTCTTCGACGTGAAAAAGATTTGTATCATGTAGTGCATCGATGGTTTCTTTTAGAATGCTTTTGTGCCCGACAATAACGGCCCTTGTCATCTGTTTAGGTCTACTCATTAAGGACCGCCCTCTCAAACTCCTGTACTAGGTAATTGACGGATTTGTCGATGTTAGCTTGAGCTTTTTGGGACATGGCTAATGCGTTTTTTTCACCATCGGTTATGATCTTATCTCTTTCCTCCAGGATCTTTTTTTCACCCTCTTTAAAAGAGTCTTGTGCAGCTTTATGTGCATCGATTTCGGCCTGTTTCAGGATTTCCCTGGCTTCAGCCCGAGCTTCGGAGATACGCTTGTTTTTCGCTTCAATGGCTTCGTCAACCATTGACTTAGCGTTTTCCTCTGCTTTTTTTATTTCAGATAAGATTTCATTTTTAGCCATGTGAATCTCCGTCTCTCAAAATTTAATATATAAATTAATAATTAAAAATCCCTACTCCAATGGAGGTAGTTAACAAATCCTTCGCGAAAGAACTATATAACAGCTTCGGTTTTATCCAAGAAGAGTGGAAGATCTATAATGAAAAATCATTATATATCTAAAGTATAAGAAATTTTTAAGAAAATTAAAATTATAAATAGCAAAATATCTGGTTAAAATGATAAAGATTAAATATAACAGTAAAAAATAATTGAACCCTAACAGTGAAATATAATTAAGTACCGAAAAAATATCAAATAAAGTACCGAATATAAAATGTGAAGCGTAACCTGCATATGTTAAGTAAAATCTGAAAAATATATTCAAAATTCTATTGAAGTCATATATAAAATTATAAATGAATTCATTCATATTAAGGAATTTTAGTCTCTTTTTTTCTAAATGAAAGCTTTTAAAGGTTTGTTTCAAGCACGAAATATAAGTTGCTTTATTTGGCCAAAACTTTTAAAATTTTTCTTTTGATATGTCAAGTTTCGAGAAAATCAAACCATTCAAAAGCTAATTTTCTAAAATAAACTCTTGTACGGGTTCCGAAGGTATATGAATCCGGTATGCAGGTATCAGTATTCAAAATTTTGATTAAAATATCAAATTATTATCCAGAAAAAAAGGGGTATTTCAAGAATAATGTCTTAATACCGGTTATTTTCCTCACCAACAGTTAAAAAAACAAAATTAAAAAATAACATAAAAAATGTTATTTAACCCTGTAAGGGATCTTTGCGCCCTGAGGTATTGTATGAATATATTCTTTCCGAAAATCGGGGTTGCGCATCATGCAATATGCGGCATTATCTTTTTTGTAAGCTTTGTGCTTACCCATACGCTTCCAGATAACTTCCAGGGGTTCTTCACAGATATTTCCAAAGGATAGAGGAGTGTAAGCACAGGGCATTACTTCCCCATCCGAAGCAACATGCATCCATCGTCTTCCAGCAAAACACCCAAAAAGACTTGGGCCCAGAAAATACGGAAATGCGGTGACTCTGGGACCTTCAGGTTTAGAGTTCATTTTTTTCTGGAACTTCTCAAGCTTTGAGACATCTTTTTCCCCGATTACTTCATCTTCGTGCTCAAGCCAGCGTCCGACGGCAATAATTTCATAGATGGAAAGTTCATGCATTCCAAGGTTAAATGCAAGGTTGTAAAATTCTTCAAGGTCATCGATATTGTGAGGGGAAACAACTACAAACATATCAGTAAGGATCCCGGCAGTGATTGAATTTTTGATTCCGGCGATTGAATCTTTGTATGCACCTTCTCGGCCCCGAATGCGGTCGTGTTCGGCTTCAAATGGGCTGTCCAGACTAATTCTTGAGGCGTATAATCCTGCGGCTTTAAGCTCCTTAGCCCTTTCTTCGGAAAGCTTGAAACCTGAGGTGAGACAGGTAGCAATTGCTCTTGATTTATCGACTCTGGCTACCATCTCTACAAGATCGTCTCGAAGCATGGTCTCCCCTCCATCGAAAGCAATAAGATAAGACCCAAGATCCAGGCTCTGGTCTATAGCTCCGGAAATTTCATCCAGAGTAAGTTCCTTTTCTGGCTTGATACCAGCTGCTCCACAGTGGATACATCGGTTAGGACAGCGAGCCGTAATTCCTATTGAAAACTGATCCGGAACCCTTTTTTTCCGGATAGCTGCGATCTCAGCACTTATCACCCGGCTGAAAACAGGCCCCGGAATTGGTGGGATCCATGTAGAGAAAATAATCTCATTTTCATCCACTGAAATGGGTTTTTCTTCCGCAAAAATGTTGTTTATGCGTTTGAGGATAGGGTTTGCAAGATGGGAAAGAGGACCTTCTACATCAAGCACAATTTTTTCGTTTTCTGTACTGGCATTTACTTTAAGCACCGGACTATCATATACTCGCATGGATACACCTGGTAAATTTGTTAGCAAAAGTTGGAAGACTTATTAAAAGTTAGAAAACTTATTGGATTAGATAAATTAAATAATGTTATTTTTCCATTTACATACCGGAAATTTGACAGTGTCGCAGTTCATTTTTCAGGAAAAGCTGAGCAATTAAACAATCTCAAGCATATCAATAGTTATGTAATCGGTAATCTGAAAGAGTTTGTTCCTTGCCGGACATTCGTTAAATGTCAACAGGGTCTCTTTTGCGGCATTAACACGCATCTTTACAGCATTTATAGATTTTTCTATTGCTTCTTCCTTTGACATATTCTTCATGTAAACATGCGGCAGAGTTTCAGATGTGAATTTCGATTCCTTGCCTTCGACCACTTCAAGAAACTCAAGAATGTCGTCAACAATCTGGTATGCAGTTCCCAGGTAATTTCCAAAAACATTAAAACGCCTGGTCAGGACTTCATCAGCTCCTCCAGTGTATGCCCCTATGGAAGCGCTGATGGCAAATAAAGAAGCCGTTTTCTTGTAAATGCATTCGAAATAGTTATTTTCTCCAAAATTGTCCTTATCGAGTCTCAGATCAAGGACTTCTCCTTCAGCCATATCCATCCCGGCTTTTCCGAAGTCTCTGACTACTTTTTCCCCATACGGAGAAATAAACTCAAAACATTTTGCAATCAGGTAATCGCCACAAAGAAGAGCCCTGGAAGGGCCAAATTTTTCAGGGGCTGATGGCAGGTTTCTTCTAACAAGTCCCTGATCCAGCAGGTCATCATGGATGAGGGAAGCCGAGTGCATCATTTCAATAGCAAGAGCTGCATTGAGGCTCTGTTGGTACGAACCTGAACAGATCTCACTGGAGAGAAGGAGGATGATTGGTCTAATTCGCTTTCCTCCGGTATTACAGACATGTTCTACCATTTTTTTCAAGCTGGAGTCGTTCATTTGATCAATGAAGCTATTTATTCCTGATTCGACATATCTGTATTCTTCCCACTCTTCAATATTCATCAATATTACTCCGTGTACTTGAACGGGCATCTGGTAACGATCTTATTCGCCTCAAACTTAAGTTCAGAAACACAGTTTTGTAAATACTTACTGTTTCCTTCGGCAAGGTTAGAAGGAGAGCTTGTATATTCTAGATGAACCTTCAAGTTCTCATTATTTTCGTCCCTTTGTTCAAAAACTGTCATTTTGGGGGCCATCTCAAGATTTCCATTTTAATAATCTTCTAGAATTTATCATTATTTCCTGGGATTTTATAATTATTTCTAGAATTTTACCTTTTGCTCGATATGAGCCAGAAGATCAGATAGAACCTTAGCTATTACAAAATAACTATCCAAAGACTCAATATCGTGCAGATGTATAAAGAACACTCCAGAGTACACACTCCAGAGCACACACTCCAGTGCACACACGCCAGAGCACACACGCCAGGAACAGGCCAGCAGTACAAAAAAGTGCGAGCAGTATTCTCTTTTGCGTTCGTTTAAACTCCGTATAACACGATCATTACATTAACTTTTTGTTAAGCTCTGAATATTTTATCAGTTATACAAAAGGATATGCAATTTATAGGAACAGCTTGACCAAAAATCCTGAATAAATAAATTAGAGTTATTCTATATCATAGAGCTACTCCGCTAGAAAACAGGGAAATCATAAATTAAGAGGATAAGAGGCCAGGAAAATTATATATTCACTTATTACAGGATAAGTAAATAGCATTTGTGATCTAGTTATCAGGACAAAATTGTTATTACATTTAAAATGTTACATCGCTTCGAATTTCAAATAATAATATTTTGAGGGATTAGCGCAGAAATAGGATATTTTTATTGAAAAATTAATAAAAAATAGGGAGTTTAACAAAAAAATCTGGTTTTAACATAGTAATAAAATATCATTATTGAGAGTATATTTTTTACAATATACTCTTAAATATATGTGTTATACAAATTCTTCCTTAGAAGATTGAAGGTTGACAATAAGATAAAACTGGCTATATAAAATTATAATATATAATTTATCGATGGTATAACTGGAACATTTTTGCACTCATTACTAGCAGATTGTATATTCATATCCAGTTTTACCCCTACCGGACAATTTCAAACAAATATCTGTACTTAACTTGTCCAGCTGCTGTATCACAAAAAATATACGCGAAGAGAAGTTTATTAGAGTTTCTTCAACGCAGGTAACACTAAAAATGTAGTGAAATATAATTAAAGAAGATATGTCTTTTGAAGTAACTCCGCTGGAGTGGATAGAAAGTCCGATGGTTTATCCAAAATCATCTCCTCCAGTAAAATAGAAAAAACAATTTCTTATAGAAAGAACAATTTCTTTTGCCCCAAAATCAGTCCACTTAGCTCAGTATCTTAATTAAAGTTCAACCCCTTGAGCGCAATCGTTGACCCGCAACCGTTGACCTGCAACCGTTGACCTGCAACCGTTGTGCCGTTTGATCAACCGATCACGTCGTTTTCATTCACAGTTTTTTAAACAGGTTCGCGCTCAAGTAGTTTCTTGAAAATGTTTACGCCGCGTGCCCCAATGTGAAATTTGGGTAAATAATCCATTCTATAAGAGTTGAAAGGTGATTTTACTTATTCATAATTCAACTCTCTTGAGATAAGCGAAGCTTAGCGAAAAGATTTCTGTTCTCTAAGACGGAGCTCAGGAGCAAAAAGGTCTTTGTCCTCCCAAGACGAAACTCGAACAGCGAAAAGATTATATATAACAAATACCTCTAGATGTGTTGCAGTTTGCGTTGATGGTCTAGCGGCTATGACTTGGGCCTTCCAAGCCCAAAACCCGGGTTCAAATCCCGGTCGGCGCATTTAATAATTCTCTAATAAGAATATCTTAACTGCTCT
Source organism: Methanosarcina sp. A14 (assembly GCF_001729375.1). Taxonomy (NCBI): domain Archaea; kingdom Methanobacteriati; phylum Methanobacteriota; class Methanomicrobia; order Methanosarcinales; family Methanosarcinaceae; genus Methanosarcina; species Methanosarcina sp. A14. The sequence goes on from NZ_LZPK01000006.1 coordinate 30,783, forward strand.
TTTTCCCATTTTGTATTAATTAAACATATTAAATGAAATAATTAAATTAAACATTAGTGCGAGGGTTGCCCAGCTAGGTCAAAGGCGATGGGCTTAGGACCCATTTTCGTAGGAATTCGTGCGTTCGAATCGCACCCCTCGCATCTCTTTTATCCAATGTTTTCCGAAACTCTTCATATCAGATTTTTAACTCTTCATATCAGATTTTTAACTCTTCATATCAGATTTTTGTGACTGAGTTTATAAAGCTAGAAAAATTCAAATGACTTGGATAGAAAACAACGGAAATGCGGATCTTAGGTCTGTGGATCATTGGTCTGTGGATCATGGTCTGTATGCCATTGGTCTGTATCTTTGGTTCTTTTGATTTTAACTGTTTGATTTTGATATTCGGTTTTTTTGATTTTTCGGTTCCGTTTTGTTCAAGCTTCCATAAATAGTCTTGAGAGACTCATTTTTGCCCTGCAACATATCTCTCCGAACTTTTGTACTCGATAAGTTTTCCATTGTCCAGTAAGGACATTGAACCGTGACCGCAGCAGATAAGGCATTTTTTGTTTTTCCTGGCGAGTTGTTCATCTATCTCGAAAATGAGGGACATCAGAGCCTTTCTTTCTTCTCGTGCGAGCTTGCTGTCAACATTCACCGATGTCATAAGATAATCAGCCAGGACATTATATGCAGTTCTATCAGGGCTCAGGCTTTTGAAATTGATCACTGCGTCCTCAGGAAAAAGCAGTCCCTCTTCAGGGCAGAGGTAGAAGACTTCTCCATGCATATGCCCGCCCATTCCTGCAAGGGCTTCGAACTTCAGGTTACCGATCTGGAATCGAGCGATAACAGGAAATACACCCCGTTTTTCGATTGTTTTGTCTGAGAGGGAGACTTCGGGAAAGATAACCGTGTTTGAAGGTGGAGTAAATCTGGAGAAAAGGTTAATTATCTTCGTATAAACCTCTTCTAAAATACAATCCTGGTTGCTTGAACCATAAGCTCTGCTGGTTTCCCGTGTAATAAGAAAAGTTTCGCGATTAAGATATGAGGGTGCGGGAAAAAAACCAGCAGCTCCACAATGGTCAGCATCAGCATGAGTAATGTAAATCCTTTTAAGCCGGCTCAAATCTCCAAGCCCGTAGTACTGAAGCATGTTCACGATGTCCTGGTAATAAATACCATACCCTGTGTCGATCATGACCCTTTCAGAAGAGGTATCAAAAAGATAGATATTTCCCCCGCAGGGAGGCTGAAAACAGAAAAGTTCGATATCGTCCTTTATCCTGACTCTCTGTACATCGGCATAAAAATTGTTTCCTGATGTCCGGTTAAGGTAATCCCCAACTTTCAGGATTTTCTCAAAAACCTCTCTCGGATCTTTTTTAAGGTTTGAGAGTTCCTGAGTAATATGATTAATGTCCTGCAGGAATCTCATCAAAAAATCATCTTCAGTACTCCCGATGAACGACCTGAGCTTCTGGGCTAGCCTGAGATAAAATACCGTATCATCAAGTTTCTCCCCGGTTGTATCATACTCTAAAATATCTAGCCTGTATCTGGACTTGAGCTGATTCAGGAGGGCATCTATCATATATGGGTCCTCAATGTGAAGACCTACGACAAGCCTTTCAGGATGCCTTCCACGATCATCAAAATCAAGAAAAGTAATGTTTGATTTCGATGAAGTGATATGGCTCAGAAGGTCAAATAAAGCACCAGGGCAGTTTGGGAGATAAACATGGAACTTCACGAAAGCTACAGGTTGAAAGGAAGTCTGAAGATAGCCTATTTTTTCCAGTTCTTCACGAATCTTTTCATAAGCCTGCGGAAGAGCAGTCACTTCAAAGAAAGCGGTATGTGTATCTATCCTGCGATCATACTGAATCCTGTTAATATTTCCCTCGTGCCGTTTGATAATTTCGGCTGCCCTGTGCAATGCCCCTGGTATATCAGGCATGCAGGCAATAAAAGAGAATTGTTCCATTGGACATCCCTTGATTAAAACAACCCTATTTTTTTAATAATATAATAAATCCTGCTTTACTTTAAGCTTTCCTGCCAATACAGAGAAAAAGGGATAGAGGTTAAAATTCCAGCACAAGGGCAGAAAGTCCAAGGGCTTCAAAAGCTTCAGTAATCTCTGGAAGAGGATTTTTGTTTCTATAAAAAAGATGAGAATTGCACTTGCAGTCTGTACATCCGAAACCAGATACTGAATTCCCTCCTATCCTGCTGGCAAGTGCACATTCAAACCGCTCAGAAGTAAAAGCATAAATCGCTGAAACTAACCTGAAAGCAGGATTCAGATGAAGATAATCCACATGCCATTTGGGATTTCGGTCACGATTTCTGGAAAGCTTGATGTGCCTCTGTAATCTTTTAAGGCCCCCTGGCCCCAGAGCCGATCCCACATAGATATGAAACCCTGGAGAAAAAGAGAACTCTCCCTTTTTACCTATCTCAATCTTGCAGGCCCGGTTTTCGAATATCAAACAGTAGATGCCTTTTCCGGAAAAAAGATTTTTTTCAGTAGAATCCTTTTCAGAACAGTCATTTTTTTCAGAGTAAACGTTTCTTCCTGGATAACCATTTTTTTCGGAAAAATCCATTTCAAGACCTCAATTTAACTTCAAGACCTCAATTTAACTTCAAGACCTCAATTTAACTTCAGAACCTCAAATTTAACTTCATGAACCTCAAATTTAACTTCAGAACCTCAAATTTAACTTCAAAGCCTCAAATTTAACTCAATAGTTTTATCGAATTTCAAGATCTCAATTTATTCCTGAAAGCTGAAGATATTTTTCAAGTAGAGGCTCCACGATTTCCTCTATTTTTTCGTTCTCTTTAAGTGCCTCAATCCAGGAAATTGGTATGGCTTCAATTCCTAGCCTGGCTCCAAGAATACCTCCTGCCACGCTCGCAACCGAATCCGAATCTCCTGTGATATTCACTGCGGTCTGTACTGCTTTTTTGAAATCATTAGGATAACGTAATATGCAGAAGTATGCCAGGGCAAAAGTTTCGTCTGCATACCAGCCCTGCCCGAGTTTCTTCAAACCTTCTTCGTCTCCGATATCACTATAAGCCGTTTTATAGGAATTTTCCAGGGCCTGAGTGAATTCCGGAGAGATTCCCTGAGTTATCTCAAGAAGTGGTTCAAACATTTTCCTGGGTTTCACCCAATCAAGAGCCAATTTTACGGCGTATGCTCCTGCAACCGAGGCAGCATCTGCAGCTGGATGGGTGTGAGTAATTCTGCCGGAAATTGAAGCTGCTTTAATCAGTTTTTCAGGGTCGTTCCGGAAGACAAAACCAAGGATTCCAACCCGCATGAGGCTTCCGCATGTTTTTGAATTTAGTCCCGAATTGCTCCAGTGAATTCCTTCCTTCAGGCTCAGAGCTGCATTTTTTGTGGTTGCTCCTGCCCCGAGGTCAGGTTCGTCCAACCATAGGACAAGCTCTTTTGCAATCTTATCCATAAGTTTGGGAAGTTCAAGTTCTGCTCCTCTAAACAGACCTCTGGCGAGTACGAGCATTAACTGAGTATCATCAGTCCAGGGTGACTCTGGAGAAAGCTCGAGGATTCCTTTGTCGCCGTACTTCTGTTTTATTTGCTCAAGGGTAAGATGTTCTACCGGGCGGCCGAGGGCGTCTGCACATGCTGTGCCGTAGAGGTAGCCTCGGAGTTTTTTTTCGATATCTGAAGTATCTTGCGTGTTTCCTGAATTCATGGTTTCAATTCCATAATTCAAACGAGAAATGAAACTATCATGTGTATAAAGATTTTATCTATATAGGATTGAATTAATACATTATGTTGAACTGTTGTTTTATTGGAGGTGTAAATTCCAAATTTTGAATGTATAAGTAGATTCTATTATTTCTAGGAGCTTTATAGAAAACCTGCCTTTAACTTAAGGTGCTTTAATTGCGTATTATTTATTAGAAACTAAATTCAGCAGAATGATCTAGTGTAGTGTCAATTACAAAATGTCGTATTAAATCGATTGCAATTATTCGGGGTCATTAAATCCTTGATGGTTGACTCGACACTAGTATTTCGATTCCAAAGTGAATTCCTTATTTATTGAGAAAATCCATGATTATTGAACAGATCAAAAACCCAAGTTTTATAAGCCAACTCGGAACCATAGTCATAGCATTATTTAAGAGGAATTTTCTCCAATAAAGGTTCGTGTGTATGACCCATTACATAAATTCTCTTGTTTTTCTGTAGACACAGGCGAGCAGCATACTGAGTGCAGATATGTCTCCGGGAAGGAAGTCCAAATATCAAACATTCTAAATCTCGGAGAGGCTCTTCCAAATTTCTTGACTCGGGATGATGGAATCCAAATAGAGCAGCTGCCCAACCGATTATAGCATTTGGATCTTCATTAAATACATCACTTTGATGACCATGTTCCGCCCAAACTCCTGTTGATTCAAAGTGATCTGAAACTTTTTCATGCTTCCATAAAGGTGTCATCCTGTAACTATCATGGTTTCCATAGATGAATCGGGTGTTAAGGTCTTCTGTTTCATTGACGAGCAAATTGATTGCCTTACTTGTGTATTCTGATGTTTCAGTCAGGGTCTCGTTTCTCCAGAACTCCAAAAAACTCTGAGCTGCAGGATCTGAATACATTTTTTGTGGGTCTATAGTATTGAACGCTCTTTTTAAACCAAGCCAGAAGTCGTAGAGATCTCCTAACTGAACAAGCGTTGCTAATATTGATCCTTGCTTCTGATAATCCTTTAGCAAATTTATAAATTCATATAAATCTCTCCCAGCGTTCTGGAAAATATCTGCACCTTTCTTATTTCCATCTCCATGATATAGATTGAACCAATAATATGCATTATTTCCTGTGATTTCCTTATTTTCATCCCATTCATTGAGATTCTGAGGGTCCAGTAGTACTTCCAATATCATTTTCAACATTACTATGATATGCACGTTATTCAATTTGATATTCTGACTGTTGTCCAAACTATTAAGCTGCTGGGGTTCGAAGGAGTTTTCGATGCTTTTATCCATTAATTGCATTATTTTTCTTCCCTCTAACGATTCTCCAAAGATTTTTTTCACAATATCTTTTATTTTTTTAATATCTGTTACCGATCTAAGCTCTTTGACTTCAGTGAGAAATGAAACCACATTTTTCTCGTTCTCTCCATTTTTCGTAATAATCTCATCATTGATATCAAGTCTCCCACGAGGCCATGCCCATGTAATGTCAATTGGGTTCGTATCTTGAAGGTATGTTCTATTACAACAGTTCATAATTGGGGCATGAATATCACCCAAAAAAACGAGAATCTCGTCAGAACACGGCGCTTCAGTTATTCCATCAGCACAAACCAAAGCATTTACAACAGTCACAGGTCCTAAACTAGTAGATTCTGAAAGTTTGTCAAGCAATGGTATCAGTACCTTAGCTTCTGGAGAATTTAGCACTTCTTCGCTTATCTTCCCCAGATAACGGTTTATTGAGGAGTTAGGATTTTCATAGTTACAGAGAATTGCAACGGAGCCACATACAAGTCCAAAATTACGTCTTCTAGTCCATGCGTCCCCGGTGTCTTTATCCCCTCCCCACCTTCCTACATCCATGTAAAGGAATTGATTAGTCTCTTTGTTTCTAGTTACTACACATTCTTTCTGATCTGTGGAATCAAACAATTCTGCAGTCATCTTTCCGGGTTGTAAATCCGAATTATGCTTGATAATCTTCACATTATCATTATGCCTTATAGTTTTACAGTTAGTTCCTAATGGAAATGTGTAGTTTGCTTCACCTGCGCTCATATACAGTGTTCCTCCTTGATTGATTAAGTCTAGCAAAAAGTAAATTCAGTCGGTTAAACATTTAGGATCCTTATTCAATGACTTTGAAACAGGGACAATTTTTGTTAAGTCAAACTTACTCTGTTCAACAATTTAACATTGGCCCTTTTTATTAACTGGCACGTCCATAATTCACGAAAAAAGATAGGTTTTCAAGCTAAAATTCGAATTAAAGAGCTTCCGTTATCTAGTTCTAATTTTTGGCTGCCGTAAAGTAGCCACATTTTGGGCTGCTAAAAAGTGAGGGTTTGGAAAACTTGTAACCAGAAAGGTTGCAACTATCCATTACCTTTAAGCGGTTTATTTTATATCTCTTAAAATAGAATCGGCTATCTGAAGTTAAATACATTGTGGGCAGTTGCTTACAGCACATAAAATAGCACCAGGGATATTACCTGTAGCTAGATTTACTGCACATGTGCACATTTAGTGAGTAA
>NZ_LZPK01000007.1:0-8613 GCF_001729375.1 Methanosarcina sp. A14
AATCAAATCAAAATCAAATATAGACGAAATAAAAAGTGTTTAAAGCCCGCCCGCAGGCGGGGAACTTGACTTTAATTGATTGAAATTTACTCTGCCGGAGCTTCTTCTGGAGCTTCTTCCGGGGCTTCGAGACCGAGAAGAGCTTTTATGGATTTGCTCCCATACTCAACGACTTTTGCATTAATCTGGACAATGTCAGGAGCAACTTCTTTGCCACGGACCATCTTTCTCCTGCGTTGTCCTGGATGTTTAGGGGTATAGCCAACACCTACTGCCATCAGGATTCTTTGTCTTCTGGGACCTAGAAGGTCAGGTTTCATAACAAAACCACTGCCATCACAACCGCCAGTTAGCTTTACTTTGTAACCGGACAGGCCGAAAACAGCACCATCAACAACGTCGCCTATTGACTTTCCGATTAATGCGTTTGCTTCAGCGTCTTTTACATCGATCTGGTAAGCACGCCCTTCCTTTGGGTCAGAAACTACAACTTTGAAATTAGCCATGTGAAATCCTCCAATATCAAATTTACTTTTAATAATTCCTTTGCCTTGCCTCTTCATCCGAAACTTTACTCGGATTTTCCTGAATTTTTACCTGAACCTTCCGTGTATTCTGAACATAATTTCTGAATATAATTATACACTTATAAGCATTATTTTGCCCAGAAAGGATTATCTTTTCTTTTCAGGGAAAGAAAAATATCAAGAGTTTCCTTTTCATCGGTTGAAAGGGAATCGTATATCTCGTGCTCAAGAACTTTGGCATGCCTCTCAGGCACGTTGACATAGAGCACGTCCTCCTCTTTGATCTGCCTGCCTACGGTTGCACCTTCAATTGCCATTGCAACCTCTTTGCCTATTCCTGCAGACGGAATATTCTCTCCTTCGATCTGCAGGCCTTTGATCTTGCCTACAACGTTTCCGTTTTCAAGCATCACATCGGCATTTGTGCGCACGACTCCGCCAAGCACTCTTATGCCGACAACTGCGGGTTTACTCTGGCGGAATATGCAGCCAGGAAGGATTTTGAATTTTCCCGGACGGATTATTGTTTCGAAAATCTTCTTTTCAGCCTGTTCCTGCTGCTCTTTTACATATTTCTGGTAATCTTCAACCAGGCGGTAAATCACGTCACTTGTGAATACCTTCACAGTGCTTTCCTGCAGGAAATCTCTGGCGTCAGGGTGAACTTTGACATTGAAACCTATAATCACCGAATAGAGCGGGTCTTCAACTGTCGAAGCCTCAATTGCGTCCCGGTGTGAGATATCTCCTACTTCGGCTTTCCTGATGGAGATCTCATCTTTCTGGAACTCATGGACAAGGGCTTCAAGGGAGCCGAGAGTATCGGCTTTGATCATAATTCCGACCGCACCAGTATCAATCCTGACCTCATCTATCTCGGATTTTATCTGGTCTACAATCTCGTCAAGAGTATCTTCGTTAGCAACCCTTATTGGAGAACCTGCGAGTGCACCTTCGAGCCCTGGAGCTGAAATCTTAACTCCAACCGCAGCAGTAACCTTGTTCACCTGCTTGAACTTGCTCTCATAACGCATCTCAGAAAGTTCCCTCGGCTTTAAGAGAGCACGGACTTTTGTCTGGATTGGTTTTCCCAGGCTTCCGATAACAACAGTATCGCCCTTTTTCAGAGTGCCGTCATAAAGGATAACATCCAGGGTTGCACCAAGCCCTTTTTCTTCCTTGACCTCAAGCACAGTGCCGACTCCGGGACCTTTGGCACTGTAATGCAGGTTTGCTTCAAGGAATTTCTGAGCCAGGCCTAAAAGTACCATCAGGACATCAGGAATTCCTTCGCCTGTCATGGCACTTACAGGCACTACACCCAGGGTTTTCTGGAAGTTTGTGACCCTATCGTACCGTTCTGCTGCAAAACCCTGGTTGTATAATTCACCGATTACTTCATAGAGCTTTGTCTCAAGCCGGGCCTGGACGTCCTCAGACTGTTTTTTGAAAGTGACCGCAAAAGGCAGGTCTTTTTGTGAAACCCAGCCGCCAATCCTGTCAATCTTATTCGCAACAACAACAAAAGGAGTTTTGAACCGCTTTAAGATCTGCAGGCTTTCGTAGGTCTGAGGCTTGAAACCTTCGTTTATGTCCACTACAACGATTGCAAGATCGGCAAGAGCGCCTCCCCTGCTCCTTAGAGTTGTAAAGGCATGATGTCCAGGTGTATCAATAAAGAGCAGTCCTGGCACTATGAACCTATCCCGAAGCCTTGGGTCTCCAAGCTTGTTGATAATTACATCTATTGGAACTTCAGTTGCCCCAATATGCTGGGTGATAGCGCCGGCTTCTCCACTGACAATTGCAGTACCCCTGATCTTGTCCAGCAGAGTCGTTTTCCCGTGGTCGACGTGCCCCATCACGCAGACTATAGGAGTCCTCAAATTTTTCTTGTCGGCCATATGCAAAACCTCTCTCATTCCCGCGTCTTATTTGCTGCAGGTCCAGAAGGGTCCGGGTTTACCCTGACGGACCCAAATTGCAGGTCGGATAAACAAAGGCCCTGAATCGTGTCCTGAAGTTTCAGAAACGCGAAAAGGCTTTGATGCACCTGCTTTATTCGTACAGACAGACCTCGTCAATCCTGGAATAGTTCCCGATTTCGGAGTCCTTAAAGTGAATTGCAATTTCCCTTGCAGCAGCTTCTGGGGAATCGGAAGCATGAACTACATTTCTGCCTACATCCAGAGCAAAATCCCCACGGATTGTTCCGGGAGCTGCATCTACAGGATTTGTAGCCCCGTTTATAGCCCTCATAACTCGAATTGCATCTTTTCCTTCAACTACCATTGAAACTGAAGGTCCCGACGTTATGAATCCGACAAGGCCGGGGAAGAAAGGCTTGGCCGCATGTTCACTGTAATGCTCTTTTGCAGTGGCTTCACTGATAACGTTCATTCTGAGGGCAACGATTTTCAGACCTCGCTTCTCGATTCTGGAGATTATTTCTCCTACCAGCCCGCGCTGGACTCCGTCAGGCTTTACCATAACGTATGTCTGTTCCATGTGCACACCTTAATAATCCGAACAAATAAACTGACAATTCTTATGCTTTCTTCAACTGGATTTTACCTTTTTCAGTCCATTCGGTACGTCTTGGAAGCCTACCCAGATTGAAGTTACTCATACACTTGGAAGAGTGAATGTAGTAGGTAGAACCGTCTTTCTTGACGTAGAGCTTACCGGTTCCGGGCTCCAGCATCTTCCCGCAGAAATAGCATTTTCTCTGTTCCATTGTCTCACCGCTTTCTTATCTGGTGGTCAGTTTCTTTGCTTCTCTTGAGGTTTCAAGAAGCATCAGGATATCACCTACGCGGACTGGGCCCACGCAGTTTCTTGTAATAACACGGCCTTTATCCCTGCCTTCCAGAACCCTGCACTGGATCTGACTGGCTTCACCATGCATACCTGTATTCCCGATAACGTCAATAACCTCAGCAGCAAAGCCGCCGGTTATGTTTTCATCAGCCATAATTAGCACCTCATGTTATCAGGATTATTTAAGGGCTTCAAGTTTCTGGGCAATGTCCTGGACCATTTCACCTGCTTTTCCTGCATCTACGATTGCAACAGTTGCGCAGGACACACCAAGCCCACTGGCTGCACCGAGTTCCTTCTGGTTTTTGATGAAGATATAAGGTGCTTTCTTTTCTTCGGAAAGTGGAGCAATGTGAGCAACAATCTCGGCAGGCTCGATATCTTCTGCGATCAGGACAAGCTTTGCATTGCCTCTTTCGATTGCTTTTGTGGCTTCATTGGTGCCCTTTTTAATCTTTCCAGTATCTCTGGCAAGCTCCAGGGCTTCAAGTGCTTTGTTTGTAAGTTCTTCTGGAACGTCGAATTTAGCTAATTGTGCCATATAAGATTCTCCTTCGAAATTGCGAGTATCGCAATTTTTCATCAATCATTGGTTTTTAACACACATCTGTCAACATTGAAATCAAGTCTTAAATCGAAACCGTATAGGACTTCAATGCGGAGAGTAAATGAGTTGAAACATAGATACTGCTAGCTAAATGCTGCAGATCGAACCTTAGAAGTACATGATCACCTATAAACTTTCTGCTTGAAAACATGAGTCATAGACCAAAAGCAGAAGTAGATTGATAAGAAATTCATATATATAAGGCTATTTCCAATTCCAGGATAAAAAATGAACTAATACGTCATGGTTATAAGGAATGTCAGAAATTTTGATCTCATGGACGCAATTTATTATGAAGCTCATAAAAATCTCTATATTAATCTCACAAACCGCTGCAGTGCAGACTGCGTCTTTTGCATCCGTAATTTTGCAGACGGGGTTTACGGATATGACCTGAGGCTTTCAAGAGAACCGACAACAGAGGAAGTTATCGGAGCCCTTGAAGGACTGGATCTTTCAAAATACAGAGAAATCGTATTCACAGGCCTTGGAGAGCCAACAATCAGGTTCGATGTGGTGCTAGCAGTAACCCGCTGGCTGAAAAGCCGGAATATTCGAGTCAGACTAGATACTAATGGACAGGCAGCCCTGATAAATCCGGGAAGAGATGTAGTCTCAGAACTGAAAACCGCAGGGTTAAACTCTGTTTCCGTAAGCCTGAATGCCGAGTCCGAAGATAAATATAACAAACTCTGCAGACCGATTCATAAAAATGCATATTCTGCAGTACTTGATTTTGTCAAGGGAGCAAGGAAGGCAGGAATCAGTACAAGGGTTACAGTAGTTAATGTACCCGAAATTGACTTGAAAAAATGCAGAAAGCTTGCAGAGGAGCTTGATTCAAGCTTCCACATAAGGACTTTATCCGAAGCTGCAAGCAAAGAAATCTGAAAACTGTTAAAAGTTAAAATACTTAGAAAATCATAACCTAAAAATTTAAACTTGATATATTTATAGTCATCACTTTAAATAATGTGACATTTATTTACATTTATTCATTACCTTGGGAGCGCAGAGGGTCACGAATACTCCGTTTTTCACAGGCTGTCCGACAATTATTGCTAGTACATTGATTCCAAAGTATATCCTAAATAAATTTTTAGAAAACCACGGTAAGCACGGAAGATACGGAAATAAGTAGGAAAGGCATGTTTCTTCTGTGTTTTCTGTGTTTTTCGTGGTTGTGTAATATTCCAGATTAAATCACTCTGCGACTGGCTGCTTTTTCCGTGTTACAGAGTTCCATGCGACTTTAAAATAATATTTGTGTCAATATTTACGTCATAAGCTGTAATTATTTTCTTATTATGTATTTATTTAAGAATCGTTGCACTAGTTTACTTCTACCTGCCCTTTAACCAAGCATTTTCTTACATGCGTTTGCATTCATCTATGAAGCGTGTTATTTCGCGGTCTGCAGTTTCGCAGTTGATGAAAACAGGTTTTCTTGTAATTGTTAAAGTAAGATTAGACTGTCCATCCCATTCAAACCTTCCGGTAATCCCTCTTCCTGAAAGTTCTCCTTTGTTTCCAGGTGGAACGTCGATGCCATAGTTCTGAAGATTTGTTTTCAGGCACTCAAACGTATCAGGTGTTACACCTGATATCGTTACAGGCTCGCAACTTCTACTCCCTAGCTGTGCTTGTGCAGATCCGATAGAAAAAACCAGGCATATTAATAGTAAAGAAACTATTAATTTAATTTTCATTCTTTACCCCCCAATTACAAATTTGGCTCTTAAATTCGGCTGAATACAAGTACGCAGTTAAATAAAAAAATTAAGATTTAAAATATAATACAGATTATTAATATAAATTAAATAATATATATCGGCTTATAAATAGTTAATCTCTACTAACTATAAGATCCAGTTTAATTTCCAGAATCGTCAAGAATTTTGAAGAACATCTATCCTCTATATGTTATCGTATTTTTTGAATTATTTGCAACAGTGATTAAATAGTTGCAAACGTTTTCAGCATTTAGTTCAATCACTCGCTATCACCTTTGAGATTCAGTTTCTTATATTCTTAGGGTCCTTAAATATTGGTTCGTTTTTTAAGGATTAATGAGCTTTATTTTTGAAATCAAGTATTTTTCTGTTGTTTTTCAGAGTAAAACACACTTATAAACTAACTTTTGTTATATTTAAATGAAATCTGTGCTTTTAATTCCATATTTATATACTAATTAGCCCTTTTTTAGATAGTGTTCCAATTTTTCTGTAAAATCATAAATATCAAAAAGTTATGGAGTAGAAAATTCCATATCGGAAGATCAATTATCTATATAGTACGTAAAAACTTGAATTCAAATTTACAGTAAATTCGAGACACTGCCATTTTTTAAGGTGAAATTGTGTATAAAGGAAAAATGTGATCGAATTCCATTATTATAAATAAATGCAGTTTGTTGAAAAATAAAGCTATTATTACACTCAATTTTTCATTTTAAAACTCAATTTTAGTTATTATTCTAAAATTTTGATTTGTAAGATGTATTTTTGTTTGGTAAACTCTAGTTATATGTATATAACTGAAATAAGCATTTTGGCATCTTTCTTTATACACTTATTTTGAAGGGCCTTATATATTCTTCTTTTTCATCTTTTTCGGAAAGGCCGCTCTCCTACGTCGAGCGTGACAAAAACGACATAAGATGACTAATATGACTTTATGGTTCAGAATCTGGGATTCAGGATTTTGCTTCAGCCGTTTAAAGTTCAATTTTTTAATGCGACAACCATTCAATGTTTATTCTTGCTTCTGGAGAGGTGGGTAGAACTGTGGTTAAAACGATGATGAAAGCTAATTAACGCTAATTGAAGCGATAATGAAAACTAATTAACGCTAATTGAAGCGATAATGAAAGCTAATTAAATCTACATGTTCCTTTTTGATAAGTAGCACACTCTAAAATAGTAATTGACATTTCATCCAGAAAGCATCGAATAGTACGCAATGTACATTTTTTCATATAGTTGGCGTTTTAAAAAAGTATTTCCAAATTTAAATATTTAATAATGGTTGTTTATAATATATTCTACGTTATCGGTTATTGTAGAAAGCCCATATTTTTTTCCGTACTCTTGGAACCTTAAACAAAATGCTTGGGCAATGAGTAAAGGGTGTGGTAAATGTTTGGAATAACATGTAGAAATAAACGTATTTAGATCACTATAAACGCATTCAGGCAATGTTATCTGCTGCATATTTATAACACCTCAATACCTGAGCATTATAGGCTTAGCATAACTTTTTGCGATATGATGTTGTTGATTTTTTGATAGTATTTCAATCGCTGGACCTGAAACTCCCCACCTGCCTGCTATTACAGGTGAGGAATTTACAGTCTCAAGTTCGATTAATAGATTTAGGAGGTTTTTCTTTGCCTTTTGAACAAAGATATATATGGCGAACTTCTATTTAATACTTTTCGTTAAATTAATAATAACTAATGCTATTATAATGTATAATTGTATTACTAAATTCGAGGAGCCGACATATAAAAACTGTCACAATTTTCAGATAATAAGTCTGATCAACTAACTTCTTCTCATTGGATGAGCCTATCCCAAAACCTATTTTTATTTTAAATCATCATGAATTTAGAGGATCATTTTAGTGATTAAGTATTCAATTGATTGCTCCAAATACGAGATTCAAAAATCAAATTTTGAGTTTCGGGATAGGCTCACGGATTAACCTTCATTAACCGCACTAACAGTCTTGAGGGTGGCGGACCACATAATAGAGTGTATTGTTAATATTGCCAAGGGTCGTATATATAAATCGCAGTACCTGTTTAATAGTGGAGGAGGGTATAACTTACCAGTGGAGACTGTTGAATCTTATAAAGTATATTGGGACTAAAACTCGGATCACATTCCCTCTAGTAAATTCACAAATTGTCTAAGGTCTACTATTATCTTCAAGTTTTTAGAGTTATGAATTACTGCACTTACCTAAAAGTCACATGTTCAAATTTATTTTCAGTACATCTTAGTTATTTAAATTGTTTCTATAATTATATAATCAAGATTGTCTATTCATACAAAATGATGAAACGAACAACAAATTTCTTTGTATTAGTGTTATTGGTCTTGACATTATGTACTGCTACCGCAGGAGCTTCATCTAGTACTGCGTGTAATGTAAAAATTGTCAAGTTCACAGTAAACAACCCAACTGGAACAGCACCAGCTAAAATCGGGTTCACAACTTATACGTCAGGCACTGTTAAAAGTGTTCAATACCAGGTATTGGATAAACATGGAAAGGTAGTTGCATCCTGCAGATCTTATTGTAAACACTGTACGGTAAAACATATCTGCAATTGCTCGCTTATCATAAAAAAGCCTGGTACCTATGACGTAAAAGTAACTGTATATGGTGCTGGAAATTGTCATGTACAGCAGACTAAAAAGTCAGCCATTAAAATAAAAGCTGCAAAAAAGTAACTGTAAAGCAATAAAGGTAAAGTAATAAAGGGATAATTCCCTTTTTACTTTTTATTTTAACACTGTCAGATCTGCCTTATTGGGTGCTTTTGCTTCCAGTCCCAAGATCTGGTTTCATGCTTTTCTTGCTCTAACTTTTTCTGCCTAATTTTCTCTCTTTCCAATTTTTTCCTCTTTTCTCTTACCTTACCTTACCTTA
>NZ_LZPK01000008.1:0-22711 GCF_001729375.1 Methanosarcina sp. A14
AGTGTTAAGTCAATTATCAAGGATTCAATTATTCCAAATAATTGTAATCGATTTTATACGACATTTTGTAATTGACTCGATACTAGTGATTTTTAATTTTCTGTTCATCACTGAATTTTGGTACTGAGTCGATTATTTACTTCTGGAAATATATTGTTTCATTTTTAACTTTTAATCTGTTTTTGAACCTGTTTTGCCTGAAAAAACAGTTTTATTTCTGGTTCTTGGCTTTCATTTGACAACTACTGTCTGCCAGATCCAGTCTCCCATATCTGTGTGTTTTTTTTCGACTTTTTCTATTCCATTTTTCTTTGCTAGTTTTCAGACGCAACAGGTTTTTAGGATTTCAACATTCATCGAGCATGAAAGCCCTGGGCCTTATGACCTTTTTCTTTTCGTACTGGTCAAAGCAGTGAGCTATCCAGCCTGAGACCCTGCCGATTGCAAAGATTGATGTTGCAAGTTGAGGGGGAATATCCATATACTTGTAAATGACTCCAGAATAGAAATCAACGTTAGGATAGATTGGCTTTCCTTTCTTTTCTACAAGTTCACGGATAACAGTGTTTTCTACTACTTCGGCAATGTTGTACCAGTGCATATCCCCTTTTGCTTCTGCAAGTTGTTTAGCAAGCTGCTTGAATATCGTCCCTCTAGGATCGTAAGTTTTGTAAACTCTATGTCCAAAGCCCATAATTTTTTCTTTTTTACTCAGCTTATCGAGGACATAACTCTCTGCATTTTCTGGATAAGCAATTTCTTCGATCATGGCTGTAACTTCTGCCCTTGCCCCTCCATGCAGAGGGCCTTTAAGGGTGCAAAGTCCGGAAATAACAGCAGAATAAAGGTCTGAAAGGGTAGAGGCAGTAACTCTTGAAGAAAAAGTAGAGGCATTTAGTTCATGTTCGGCGCTGAGGATAAAGTCTTTTTCCATGATCTCAGCTTCCAGCTGACTTGGCTTTTTTCCTCTTAGCATATAAAGGAAGTTAGCTCCGTGAGAGAGAGATGGATCCGGGGGTACAGGTTCTTTTCCGTTTGCGATTCTATAATACGTAGCAACTATGGTTGGTATCTTGGCAATTAACCGTATAGCTTTTCTCATATTTCCTTCAGGAGAGCTGTCGTTAATGTCCGGATCGAACTGTGATATAAAAGAAACAATTGTACGCAGCGCTTCTATAGAGTCAATATTGAAATTGCACATATGGATAACGTCTATCACCTCCCTGTTGACTTCACGCTCCCCATGCAGGCAGGCTGAATACTCGGCAAGTTCCTGATCTCCAGGGAGATCGCCGAGGATAAGTAGATAGGAAACGGCATCATAGGGAAGATCAACCAGCTGGTTAATGTCTATATCCCTGTATTTCAGAATGCCCTCCAACCCATCTATGAAACAGATATTTTTACTCATTTTATACCTCACAGTTATACCAAGAGGATTTTCAAAAAACTTTGAAGTTTGGGGAATCCTCTGCTTATATGTGGAAAATTTAACGCGAAGGGCCATATAAGACCCAAAAATAGGGTGACAATGCATTCCTATTATCATCGAATAAGTATATTAAATTTGTTGAAATTATATTTCTGAATCATTATAATTATTTTTTGATATTAAGAAAGCAAAGACCTTAAGCCTCGCGGTTATATTAAAATAAAATATGCTGTTTTTAGAATAAAGTTTTCCTTAAAATGTCCGTAAGAATTAAAATAACTCTCTATTGCTCTCTTTCCGATCAGGAAAATGAAAAGGTTTCAAGAAAGCAGGAAACTTATGAAAGCTTAAGAAACCTTTTCAAAAAGATTCTTTATTTAATTCAGGTATTGATAACCTGTTATTTTTTCTTCACTGAATCCCGCAGGAACTTGTGCAAAATCCCACTGTTGATGTAATACTCGATTTCAACAGCCGAATCCAATCTCAAGGTTACCTGGAATTGTACTTCGTTCCCTTTTTCGTCCTTTGCCCTTACAGTAAGATCTCCATGGGGTTCCATGTATTCAATGCCCAGAATATCATAGCTTTCCTTTCCTGTAAGGCCCAGGGTATCGGCATTCTCGCCTTCTTTAAATTGCAATGGAAGAACTCCCATGCCGACAAGATTACTTCTGTGAATACGCTCGAAAGACTCAGCAATAACTGCTTTAACTCCGAGCAGGAACGTACCTTTAGCTGCCCAGTCCCTGGAACTGCCTGTTCCGTATTCCTTTCCTGCAATAACGATCAGAGGAATATTATTTTCTGCATAAAGCATAGCAGCATCATAAATCGGTATTCCTTTACAGGGTTCCTCGGGGAAGTCTTCTTCCCGAGAATGGTATACTGTCCATCCTCCTTCCTTTTCCACGAGCCTATTCCTGAGCCGAATATTCCCAAAGGTTCCACGCATCATTACCTCATGATTACCCCTTCTGGACCCATAAGAATTGAAATCTTCAGGGCTCACACCCCAGGAAATCAGGTACCTGCCCGCAGGACTGTCTGAAGGAATGGCACCTGCAGGGGAAATATGGTCCGTGGTAATGCTGTCCCCGAAAAGGGCCAGAACTCTTGCATTCTTTATATCCGCAGGTGAAGGTGGAGCAGGCGGGAAGTCCATGAAGTATGGAGGTTCCTGAATATATGTGGACATAGGGTTCCAGTCATAGAGGGTACCTGTTGGAGCTTCCAGCTCTTTCCAACGTTTGGAACCCTCTAAAGCACCCGAATATTCTTTTTCGAACATTGAAGGTTTGATGCTGTTCTTTTCAGCGTCCTTTATCTCCTCCTTTGCAGGCCAGATATCCTTGAGGTAAACAGGACGTCCGTTGGGATCATAAGCAAGAGGATCGGTTTCGAGGTTGATGTTTACAGTGCCTGCGATTGCATAGGCCACAACAAGAGGCGGAGAAGCAAGGTAGTTTGCCCTGACAAGAGGATTAATCCGTCCTTCGAAATTCCGGTTTCCACTGAGTACGGCTGCGACAGTAAGGTCATTTTCCTTAATTTCTTTTGAAACCTTTTCAGGTAAAGGTCCACTGTTTCCTATACAGGTTGTACAACCGTAACCAACCTGGTGGAAACCAAGGGCTTCGAGATAGGGCAAAAGGCCTGCAGCTTTCAGATATTCCGTAGCTACTCTTGAACCTGGGGAAAGGCTTGTTTTTACAAAAGGCTTGACATGCAGGCCCTTTTCTACAGCCTTTTTGGCGAGCAGCCCGGCTCCTATTAAAACTGAAGGGTTTGAGGTGTTGGTACAGGAAGTAATTGCTGCAATCACTACGGAGCCATGTGTTACCCTGAAAGCCTTTTCCGAAGATTCCTTTTTTTCCTCTTCGGCACCGAGAATTTCAGGTTCCTTTAAAGGTGTCCCTCCGTCTTCTGTCCAGCGCTGGTAAGCAGGATCCTGAGGAAGTTCAATCCCTGACTCTTTCTTTCGGATAAAGGTCTGCTTCATAATTTCATGGTAGTTTTCAGGCATCTCACTCAAGAAAAGCTGATCCTGAGGACGCTTCGGGCCTGCAAGACAGGGCTTTACCGTGCTCATATCAAGTTCTAGGGTAGTGCTGAAAACGGGATCCGGCTCTTGAGGTGAATAGAGAAGGCCCTGAGCTTCCAGATACTTTTTCACAAGGTCCACCTGCTCTTCACTCCTGCCAGTTCTTCGCAGGTAGTCAAGCGTCTCGGCATCAGGTGGGAAAATTCCAAGGGTTGCACCATACTCAGGAGCCATGTTGGAAATCGTTGCCCTATCAGGAAGACTCAGTGAGTTTAACCCGGGCCCGTAAAATTCAACGAATTTGCCGACAACTCCCTCTTTTCTGAGCATCTTCGTAATTGTCAGGACAAGATCGGTGGCAGTAACTCCAGGCGCAGTTTTTCCGTAAAGCTTGAAGCCCACTACCTGAGGCACAGGCATATAATAAGGCTGCCCGAGCATTACAGCTTCGGCTTCTATGCCTCCTACTCCCCAGCCGAGTACTCCAATTCCGTTAATCATTGTAGTATGGGAGTCTGTCCCTACAAGAGTATCAGGAAATGCAGATAACTCCCCGTCTTTCTCTTTAAGATGCACAAGCGGGGCCAGATACTCAAGGTTCACCTGATGGATAATGCCCCTTCCTGGAGGCACGACTCTAAAATTATCAAAGGCTTTCTGAGCCCATCGCAGGACGGAATAGCGTTCCGTGTTGCGTTCAAATTCTTTTTTTTCGTTTTCTTCAAGGGCATATGCCGTGCCGTAGGAGTCCACCTGGACCGAGTGGTCAATAACAAGATCGGCAGGGATAACAGGGTTTATTTTTGCGGGATCGCCTCCAAGGCGCTGCATTGCCGAGCGGAGGGCTGCCAGGTCTACTACGGCTGGAACGCCTGTAAAATCCTGCATGATTACCCTTGACGGAATGAACGGAATATCCCTGTCACTTACATTTTCCGGGCTCCAGCGAGCAAGAGCCTCCACATCTTCGGTAGTTATTATATGCTTTTCAGTATCCGCATGCCTGAGCAGAGATTCCAGCAGGATCCTTATGGAGTAAGGAAGTAGGGAGATTCCCTCATAGCCCTTTTCTTCCAGTTTACCCAGACTGTAAATCGTAGCTTTTCCGGCAGCTGTTTCAATAGTGTCTCTGACCCCAAATGGGTCCGGACCTTCTCTCATATATTTATTACCTCCAGCAGAAATATGAAACTAAAATTATGATATTATAGATTTTCTCTTTATCACGTCAATTTCTTTATCGTGCGAGTCTCTTGATAGTATGAAGCCCCATCTTATCTTCAGACTATTTTATTCCTTCGGGTTTACTACTCCCTTTTTAATACAAAAGTTTGCTCCCATTGAAATTTTGCCCTATACTTTTTTCCGTAATCCCCGAAAATTGACCCCAACTAAATTATATATTAACCAGTATAATTATTGCTGATTTTTACTTTAACTTAAAATATACTGGTTCTTTAACCTGTATTCTCCAAATGTTATGGTAGGAGTGTTGGTAGACAAGCAAAGATAATATACAGAGTAAAAATAATTAATAAAGTCCAATGAACCTTACCTGATTCAAGGTAAACTCAGATATTAAATAGTGTTAATTTGGCTGCTTACCTTTTCTTCTCCCGTTATGTATTTGTGAAAAGCTTTTTAAAAATCTAATATCTTCATTGTCTTCATTGTCTTCATTGTCTTCATTTTCAAAAATTGGATTTTCCAAAATGTTGGAATAAATATTGTGAAGCGCGTCATACAAGATACCTGGGTCAATGAGTTCTGCTATTGAATCGTAGTTTTCATTCATAAAAGTCTTTGATTCACCGCTAGAAGAGTGCATGATCATATGAAAACACTTTAGAAATTTGAGAGAATAACTAGAATCCAAAGAGAATGTTTTTTCGATATATTTACTCAATTCTTCTTTGCAACCGCAGTCTCGCAAAAAATGGAATATGAAACCACCACAAGAATATCTTACGTAAATTGGTTCATTTTTAGAGATAATTTCATTTTTAATCCGATTCTTTATTATATCTTTTAAAGATTCAGTATCTTCTGCTAAAAACTGCATTTCCTCCCCATTAATAGTATAATAAGTATTTAATGCAAAGCAAATTGATCTAGCTGACTCGATCATTTTTTTGGAGCAAGCAACTCTAGTGGTCAATGGCATTTTTCGTAATAGATCTTCTATAAGATTTAAGCATGAATTCTTTGGAAAGTGTTCCGAAAGTTTAGATATCGATAATGCCAGTTTTTGAGAAGTTATAACATCTAGTTTGTTATTTATCCGATAGATCTTTGAAATAAATGAGTCTGCAGATCCTGGACCATTGGCCTTTATAAGCTCTATGATTTGAGATGAAATCCCTTCAATTTCTCTATCATCTATTTCTTCGGTTCTAGTAATGTTTTCAATGAGATGATCGATCTCAAGATCTGATATATCTCCTGCTGGGGACTGCATAGGAAAAGTAGCGATTAAAATAGCGTAAAGAAGAAATTCTTCTCTTTCTTGCTAATGATTGTTGATTTTCCACTGGATAAGAAGAGTATGAAGTATTAGAGAACCGCTGTGATCCAGGAAATAAAAAGGCTATCAAATCTCGAAATGGATCTCGTTCTTGAAAAGGTAAACTTTCAATCTCATTATTTATTCTTTCAAATGATTTTTTTAACTCCGTCTCAAGTAATAAATTACTATTTATAAATACCTCTGCATTATTTTTTATTAAATCGTACATTTTTGGGTAAAATACCCTAACGCCTTCAATAAGCATCAAGTCTACAATATTTACTTCATCTTCCAATATCGGAAGAGCAAAAATTAGAGCATTTTGATAACGTTTAGCCATTCTAGGAGTATTAAGTCTTACTTGTAGTCCTTTTCTGAACTGCTTGATAAATACTTCGTGCTCTTCTTCTGTGAATTTCTGTTTAATCATTGGAAGAACGTTATTGTCGATGCCATCACGCAAATAATAGAATAAAGCTGTTTCACCAATTTGTGGTAAATGTAATGGAACACTGATTATTTTTTCCAGAAAATTTCTACCGGACTCAATATCATTAGAACCATATTTGTCTCCTATTGCAGATGCAACCATTTCTTCATCAAAGGCTAAAATATAGTCTAGATAATAAAAGTCTGCCGATAATTTCACTAACTTGAAAATACTTTGAATTTCATTCTTGTCGAGTCTGTCTATATCATCCATCAGCACAACAATCCTAATATTGCAACTTTTTAAGATTGCTTGAATTTCTTTCTTAGATTCGGTTAAATCCAAAAAAGAATCTGATGAAAATGGATTAAACTGTAAGGGTCCAAGATTAATAGTAGTGGATTTACTTGTGGCAAATTGGGAAATATGTTTTCCGTATTTTTTGACTTGTGCTTTTAAATCATTAGAAGAGCTTACCTTTTCAAGTTTTCCCGCAAGGACATTAAAAAAGTCTTGGAGCAACATTACTTCATCTGAGTAATACCACGGATTATATCTAATACAAATAATATTCTCGGTTCTTGTTAATTCGTTTTCGATGAAATTTAGTACTGTAGTTTTCCCTTCTCCCCATTTACCATAAATTCCTACGACGATACTACTTGGCTCCTTTCGTGAGACTATAATATTTGATATTTGTTGAGCAAAAGGTTTTCTTTTAAAATAGTCTTTTTCGACTTCGGGATCATCTGAAATAAATGATTTTGAGAGTGTAGAGGAGGTATCTTCCATAATATCTGTTTTAAATGATTTACATATTTATGAACTATTCCAAAACTAACTTTTTCTTGATCGGTGGGATTTTAAAGATCATTTTTAGAATTAGATATTCAATCATGCGTCTTCGGTTAAGCGAAGAATCGTGACAAATTGCGTCAATATCCTCAACATTTATTAAATACTTTAATAGATCCTGAGCTTGAACTTGGTATCGATTTCATGTAAAGAGACCATCATTTAAGGTCGGTTTCTAATGCAAAATCAGTAGCTATCAAGCAAGAAAATTCCTTAACCGATGACCAATGGATATTCAATTGGTCACTCAAATACAAGACTTAAAAAAGCAAATTTTGAGTCTTGAAATAGCTCAAAAGAAAAAAGGTGGAAACTGCTTATTTTTCAGCATCTCCAATTGTTACGGTATAATCAAAGCTCTCGGTATTTTTGGGAAAGATCGAAAGGGTCCATTTTCCTGCAGCTCCAGGCGTGGTATAGGTTTCAACAAAGGTTGTGGTGCCTCCCTGATAATTTCCCTGGTATCTAGTTTCCATATTGCTTGTAACTCTTGAGGATATATATGGAAGAGAATACGACATCTGTGGATACGTATCATCCACTATGTTTATCGAGCCACTACATTTTGTGTTTACAAGAGTAGGGGTAACCTCATTTCCTGAAGGATCTGTTAGGCTCACATTAAAAGAAGGCTTAAGATTCTGGTTTCCTCCGGTAGTATACAGGCCGTAATCATACTGATTGGCTTTGATATCCAGGGTGATAGGGCCGTCTGTCCCGGCTTCAAAGGTATTTTCATAAGGTTTCCCAGGCACTGGAAGAATACGGAAATTCAGGGAAATCCTTTCCTCACATTCACGAATCCCAGGGTCGTCAATATTCAAGTCAAAGCTGCCTCTATAGCTGCCTTTTGCATCAGCAGGAACCGCAAGTTCAAGTTTTACGATAGCTGTTTGTCCGGCTTTTATTTTCTCAGGAGCTTCGACACGTAACGCATCGTCTCCAAAGACCTGCTGCGACATTCCTGCAGAGAAACCTGCGTCAGCGGAGATGATGCCTCCTTCAGTAAGCTCAGGGGAAATTGCAATATCTTTATTGCCTGTGTTCTTGAGCTTTATTTCATAAGTATAATCCTTTCCGGCTTCAACAAGGTCATTTACATAAGGTGCAAGAATCTGGACTGAAGGCTTGACCCATAAATTTAAGTTCATCTGCATTGTGCCTGGGAAATTCGGACTCCCGGCTACATCTCCTTCAGGTACCTTTTCCGTGAAAGAAAGGAGCACGGCATAGTTTCCAAAATCAGCATCTTTTGGTATGTTCACTTCTACCTGAAATTCCTGTTTTTCGCCAGGCTTCAGAGTCCCCTCTGAAGGACTTATTCTGATCCAGCTTTCGTTTATGAAATTTTCCGTGTAAGGAGGGATTACAGATTTCGGCTTCAACTCGATTGTCTTGTTGTCTTTGTTCTCAACGGTTACAATAAAGTTTTCACGGTCTCCAGGTTCAAGTTCAAGTTGCTTATAAGCTGGATCAACCCTTACTTTCTGAAACTCGGGGAAGTAATCCCCGGCATAACTCGAAGATGATGCACTGCTGCCACCACTACTCCAACTCGAAGATGATGAACTGCTGGAAGCACTGTCCCAACTCGAAGACGATGCACTGCTGGAAGCACTGACCCCGACTTTTGACTGCACTTCTTCTGTTGCAGGCACGGAACTATTTTCATTCTCTGCCCCTGTACAGGCAATCGAAAGTATTGCTACAACAAGGAGCACGCATACGATTCCTTTTAACGCCTTAGTATCCATTATGTGCATATTTTTAACCTCGCTCATTATTTACTAAGGCTTGAAACTTATAAAATAATTTCCTAAACTGCCAATTAATTTGCAGTTATTTTTACAAAATAAGGGATTAAATAACTTAATTTCTGTTATCCGTTTTTTATATGTTTTGCTTCAAAAAAGGCAGATGATTGTTCGCTTGGCTCTGATATTTCCTAGCCAAATCTGCAAACTCAAACTTTGCTGAAAAGAGATAAACAGAAAAAGATATCAAGTCTCAATATTAAACTCCTGATAGATAATTAAGTTAATACGCAGTAATCAAAATTAATACGCAGGTAATTTAATCTTATATTTAACGCGGGTTGATACTAAAGTTGCCGACTACTAATCATTTCCGCGCAAGTAAAGTTTTTTGTTTTAAGAGGGAAGGCATTTATTTTCAGGAAGGAGTGCATTTTCTTGCTTAAAGACAGAGTATTCGACAGACTTTCAGATGCAGGGTTCAGGATCCGGAATAAATCCAAATCCAGAAAGGCTTCATCGCGTGAAGCTATCTTTGGGTCCAGTCCTATAATTGATGCTGATTTCGTTGAGGTAGATGACGTTGAAGTAGATGGCATTGAGGTGGATAAGGGCTTTTTCCACGATCCGAACTCCTCTTATGAAGCGGATTCAGAGCCAATCGACTTGGACCTTCTGGAAAAACTCCGAGAATACCTTAAAACGAGGTCTGAGGAGGAAATTTTGGAGATCTTTAGAGAGGTCCGTGAAATTCTGGAAAGCAGAGGCTCTGAAAATGATTTTCGAAAGGCGTCTGGAGAGGAGATCCCTATTAATCACAGAGCAAGACTAAAAAAGATCTCAGAGAATGCTTTCAAAATCTTCCTGGAAACGGCTTCTTATGGCAGAAAACAGATAATTAGCGCCTCAAAAGTAGCTTCCTCAAAAGCCTCAACAATAGCATTCGAAGGAAAAGAATCAATGATTGATTCCTCAAAAAAGATCAACGAAAAATGGAATAACCTGAGTCCCAGAGATCAAAAAATCATTTCCGAATTAATTGTTGCAATGATCGAAATTGGGCTGCTTAAAGGAGCTAGTCGGAGTAAACAGGCTGCATTTTCTGTCCTGTCAAGCATATCCAGGCGCCAGACCCCAGCACGGAAAGATCTGGACGATTTTGGAGAAGGTCTGCAGAAACTTTTCAAGCACAGGCATTAAAGCACGAAGGATCATAATATATCTACAGTGTGAAGAACTAAAAACATCTTAAAAAATAACACGCAGTAATAAATGTTCGAAAATCAAAAATATTCGGGAACTTATATCCGGGAGCTTAAAACCTGTAAGGTTTGCTTATAGCTTTCACAAAACTTGCAGGGCTTTCTGCAACATCCCAGTTTTCGGCATTCCCTATAAGATACGTGTGATCCGAAATCTGTTGCAGTCCGCCGGCATCATAATTTCCGATAATCAGGGAAAAGATCCGGGCTTTTCTTTCGGCTTTTATCTCATTCCATTCCCGAATAAGGGGCCTTTCTGAGAGTTCGGAATAGCCATCGGTAAGGAAGAGAAGATCGGCTCCCTCGAAGGCTTTTTCGTTTTTCATAGACTTAAGGCCTGCGCGAAGTGCGGTATTAAAATCGGTGCCACCGCCAAAAGTAAACTTCAGGAACTCCAGAAACTCCCCGCCCATGCGCTTTTTATTTGTAAGTTCAATTTCAACGGTCTGCCACTTAGAGGAGAAGAGGATCACCTTAACATCCCTGTTTTCTGTTAACATTCTTCTCGTAACTGCCAGAACTACGGCTTTTGCAAGAAGCTCTGGGCTTCCCCGCATCGACGCCGAGGTGTCTACAAGGGCGACTACAGGCCCTTTTCTCTTTTTTCCGGCACTATCCGAGTTCCAGTTTTCTCCTTTTAGCTGGTAGGTCAGGAGTTTTCCTTCAAGCATATCAGCATAGAATTTACGCTTCAGGAGAGGATTTATTAGCTTTACGGTTTCTGCTGGAAGTAATGTCTGGAGGTCGCCTGAAAAGGTAACCGAATGAACTTCGCTTTTACTGTGCGGAGATAAACTCAGCTTTTTTGAGCCGTACTCAAGTTCGATTCTTCCTACCTGCTCAAGAATTTCGTGGATGTCCGAGCTCTTTCTAAGAAGTGCGGCGTATTTTTCAAGGTTTCCGAAGTATTCTCTGTGAAGAGCCTTCAAGGAGTAATCCCAGGCTCTGCCCGGAAAGAGCATTGAGAGAATTTCTAGCATTTCAAGGTGGTCTTCAAGCACAGGGATAAGCTCTTCAATTTTTGCAGCTATGCTTTCTTCTATAACAGAATCAAGAGCTTCTCCTGCCTTCTCTGAAGACATGAAGTTCAGAGTCATTGAAGCAAGCCTTTCGGACCCAGCAGTATATCCAGGCTGCATATATGGATTTTCCCAGTTTTCATGCTCAGGGTCTTGCAGGGAACTTTCCTGTTTGAGAGAATTTTCTTCTTTGAGAGAATTTTCCTGCTGGAAGGAACTCTCTTGTGTAAGAGAACTTTCCTGTGTAAAGGAACTTTCTTGTTCGAGGAAACTTTCTTGTTCGAGGAAACTTTCTTGTTCGAGGGGACTTTCCGGTTTGTTTTCTTGAGTTTCCTGTTGATTGGATATGTTAGGATTTTCCTGCAACCAGAAATTTTCCTCAAGATCTCTTATTCTGTTTCGTTCCCATGCCGATTGAGTTTCATCGATTAGCTTCCTCAGAGCTTTAAGGCTTTTTTCCATGTTTTTTGCGAACTTTTTTGAAAATTCAGATTCTATTTTTCCATAGTCATCCAGAAGTGTAAAAAGTTCTTCAAGCAGGGCTCTGAGTATAAAAACACCTGCCAGGTTGTTGGCTCCGGCAAGAGTTTTTATTTCAGCCCAGACCCCAAAATTTCTTAAACCTAAAAAGATTGGATAAAAAGCTCCAAATTTACTCATAAACAGCTTTTCATCTTTTATTTCGTACCCATCTTCTGAAAAGAGCTCATAAACAAGAATTTCTGCAATTTCTTCCCTGACTTGCCTCGGCATTTTTCGTGGAGTCGCCAGGACATCCCTGAGTTCAATATTCAATATTGTGGAAGGATTGAAGGCATGGCTAAACGATAAAGATGAGCCTGATCCGTGAATACCCTCGAAATCTTCCTTCCGCTTTTTAAATTCCTGCATGTTTTTCCTTTTCCGGAAATTCTCCAAAGTTTTAGGAGTTTTTGATAAGTTATAGGAGTTTTTAGTTAAGTTGTCTTCTTATCTATTATATTTCAGAGATTTTTCAGTTCGATTTCAGAGACTTCTTATTTATATTTTAAAATTTTTCAGTTATATTTCAAAAGTTTTTCAGCTATATTTTGGAAATATTCAGGTTTCAGCTATCTCTCCTGCTTTTTCAATGGTTACATCAAATACCCTGGGTTTTTCGAGCAGGAGCCTTACCTCGTTTAGACTGTTTGCAATCTCGTAAACATCGGTATTTTTGGAGCGATATTTCATCAGGATTTCCTGGCTGTCCTGCCCTGAAACCCAGATATTTTCCCGAAGGGTTTCCTCAAGCGCTTTTTCTTCTTCCTGGATTTGCTTTTTGAAATAGTTCAGTTTTTCTTCAAGATTTTCGTACTCTTTTTCATAGAGCTTCTTATCTCCATAATCAAGGCTGATCTTGAATTCAAACCCGTATTTTCTGCGGAATTGTTCTGCCAGGGATTCGAAGCTCAGGGAACTGTTGACATTGCTATAATCAAGCCCGAAATTGTAAGTATGGGTCGGAAACTCGGCATGGTGTTTCAGCAGGTCAAGGGAATTGTCGAATGTGAGGCTCCTCTGCGCTTTGACCCCTGAGAACCTTGAACTTTTCAGGCTGTTTGTTGTTCTTCTCTCTTCTTCGTAGCATTTATTACAGGCTACAAGATCCGGCAGTTCCTGCTGTAAACAACCGTATATGGAGTTTTTCAGATCAAGGACATCCAGTTTCAATTTGCCAGTATCCGTGCCCCCTGAAACAACCCTGTCCAGAATAAGTTTCCTGATTGCTTCCTTCTGTTCCGGCACTTCCCAGAGTACGTGCTGCAGCAGGACAGCAGTCATCCGGTCTACACTGGTATGACCGTTTACGAATGAAGCTACTCTGAGTACATTTACAATTTTCTTCCAGCGCCTGTCCGAGACAAAAATATTTGAGTTCCTGAGTTCTCTCCGGAGTGCCTTTATAATTGACCGAACCTCAGGATCAACAGGGAGGTCTCTTGCTCTCTTCTGGGTTTCCTTTATATCTTCTATGCTGAGTTTCGTTGAGGGCACGAAATCTTCGGTGTTTTTGAAGATCAGGTCTTCAAGGTTCTCTTCGTGCTGGATATAATCCACTTTGTATCGGAACAAAAAACGGTCGTAAAGGGCTTCGAGGCTTTCATCTTCTTCCGGCAGCTCGTTGGAGGCCCCAAAAACGGTAAAAAGAGGTACCTCAATAAGCTCTTTGCCGTTATGGTATTTTCTCTCATTCAGTACAGTCAACATACTGTTTAAGATGGAACTGTTTGCCTTGAAAATCTCGTCAAGCAGAGCTATATGCGCAGTTGGAAGGTAACCTTCTATCCGCCTGCTGAACTCGTCCCTCTCAAGCGCCTTAAGGGAAAGCGGTCCAAATATCTCTTCAGGCGTGGAAAAGCGGGTCAGAAGATAATGGAAAAAGTTTCCTCCTTCTATAGTTTCGCAGATTTTGCTTGCAAGCAGAGTTTTTGCAGTCCCGGGTGGTCCAAGTAAAAGGACATGTTCACCAGAAAGGAGTGCAAGAAGAGACCCATTAATTTCAGCATCTCGTTCTTTGAAGTAGCCTGAAAACTCCTGTTTGATATTGATAACCGTATTCTTTAAATCCAGGACTCTCATAAATTCCAAGACCTTTATAAATTTCTTTTTTTCAGCATCCCGCCTTTAGTATATGAGAAAGATGCTGCAATATTGAACTGCAATAGCCGGTTAGAATAATGTAAAAAAAATGAACTTCCTATTTTTATGGGCCTTGCCTTAATTAATTTTTCTAATAATTCTTGCCCCTACCACCGATATGCCTGCGGCTCATGTTTCATCCCAAAGATATACCTTTCTGCTTTGAGATATATCTTTCTGCTTTGATACTACTGAATACCAGATTTTTATCCGATTTTATGTGCTGGGCTGGTATCCACTTTGATTAAAGTTGGGCTGGTATCCACTTTCATAATTAGAGTTCATGCAGATCCTGCTGATCCTTCCTTTTATGAGAGCCGAAGAGATTATGCATAAGAAAGGTGATGATTAAGGAGAATGATTCAAATTCAACTGAGCGAGAATATTCCAGGTGACGAAAAAATAGAAATCGTATCCTGAAAATAGATTGAATTCCGGAGTCCTTGCATGAATGATTTCGAGCGTGAAAAATACAGTCGGCAGATCCTTCTTTTTGGGGAAGAGGGGCAGGAAAAGTTGAAGAATGCAAAAGTGCTGGTTGCCGGGGCAGGCGGACTGGGAAGTCCAGTTTCCACCTATCTCGCAATAGCAGGAGTCGGAAAAATAATTCTTGCAGATTTCGATTCCGTGGATCCCAGCAATCTAAACAGACAGTTTCTTCACCATCAAAAGGACATCGGAAGGCTTAAAATAGAGTCCGCAAAGGAAAAACTGCTTTCCATGAATCCGGATATTGAGGTTGAAACCATAGTAGAGATGCTTACCGAATCAAATCTCGAAAACCTGGTTCCTGAATGTGATGTTATAGTTGATGCGCTTGATAATCTCGAAACTAGGCATATGCTTAACAGGCTTGTCGTAAAAAGAAGGATTCCTTTAATACATGGAGCAGTTACAGGCTATGATGGTCAGGTAACAACAATAGTACCTGGAAAAACTCCCTGTTTTTACTGTATTTTCCCACGCATTTCCAAAAAAGAAGTTTTTCCGGTTTTAGGGGCAACTGCAGGGATTATCGGGTCTATTCAGGCAAACGAAGTAATTAAATTTTTGACAGGACAGGGGAAGCTTCTGGAAGGCCGCCTTTTGTTCTGGAACGGGCTTTCAGGAAATTTCAGTGAAATTTCACTTTCAAAGTTAAACAATTGCCCTGTTTGTGGAAATCTTACAGAAACCCGTGTAAATAAATAAGAGATTTTCCGGTTTTAACCAGGGCAATCCTTTATTTCAATTCCCGGCCGTATATTAACCAATTTATATATATCTTCAGTAATAATACTTATTGGGTATCTTATTACAGGGGATCTTGTGCGAGGGAATTTTATGACAAAGAAGACCATGCCAGTTAAGAAGGAAGTCAATGGTTTGAACGGGAACTCAAATTTATGGTCTTATGGATTTCAGGATCTGAATATTTTCTCACCTGCTTCACTTCCTGCTTCACTTCCTGCTTCATTTCTTGCTTCACTTCCTGCTCCTATCCCGAATGCACCTTATTTTGACCTTCGGATCTATAGGGAACCTATGATAAAGTCGTTGATCAAGGTACACAGTAAAGATATGTACCGGCTGCTTGAGGAGGTTCACTTTGATGGAAACTACTATAGGGTAAAGTGTGTAAGTTCAGGGGAGTGGGAGTATTGCTGGGATTTGGCTGTCAGGATTCAATTTTTCGGAAAAATGCTGGGAATGACTCTTTATCCCAAGCGCCTGGTCTCACAGAAAGAAAAAAGGATTGTTTACAGGTCTATGATCCTTGTTAACCCTTATCAGCTCTGGGACGAGGCTCTCGTAAACAAATTCTGGAATTTGCAGGAAAGGGTTGAGTTCCTGATAGCCAGAATTCTTTTTCACGAGTGTATTCACGTTATGATCTCGCTTGGAAACATCCTGCCTTCAGGGTTCGGAAATACGGACATTTACCTTGAATTCAGGAAGATGCTGGAGGTCTCGGTTTCCGAGAATCTTTCTCACGAGCTTCATAATGTGCAGTTCCGCCTCTGGAATCTTGTGCTGTTTGGATATTCAGGGTCAGAAAGTGAAAAAAAACTACTTGAAAGAGTTCAGGAAATATATGAATTTCTGATCAACGAGAAATACACGAACCAGAAAACTGGAAAAGCTTTCCGTTTCCCCTCAAACAACAAAAAAATTGCCAGAAAGTACTCCTGGATAGCAGCCGTTAAAGCCGGGGGAGACAAGCAGGTTAGCAAAAGAGTCTGGCAGGTAGAGGTCCGCAGACTCAGGATAGCACTGAGAGAACTCTTTGAGGGAATTGATACGGAATTAAGTAATATAGGATTTACAATGAAGTAATATGGGATTTACAATGAAGTATGGGATTTACAATGAAGTGAAATGGGATTTACAATGGAGTGAACGAAATAAGTGGATAATTCGGGGTAAATTAAATGAAAAAAGTTGAATAATTATAGAATTGATGGATTTTCTGACCTTTTTCTTTTTCCAGCCTTCATTCTATGATTCGTAGTTTACTTTTCTCCTTATTTCTTCCTGTAATTTTATTACTTACTTTATCTCTCTATTGCTTTGTTTTTTAGAGCTGAACTTTACTCCCTTGTTCCAGAATTCTTGCAATCTTTGCCATATCAGGAAGTTCGTGCACAGGATATTCTTCGAAGAATATAACCTTCTGTTCCTCGTCGATAATTATGTTCGCCCTCTGAGAAACCCCTTCTTTTTCTCTGAATATCCCATATGCTCTGGCAACCTCCCCATGCGGCCAGAAGTCCGAAAGAAGCTTGATGTGCGTAATTCCAAGTTCCTTAGTCCAGGCTCTTTTTGAAGGTATAGGGTCCACACTTATGCCAAAAGCCACCGTGTTCAATCTGGTGAACATTTCGTGGTTTTCCTCAAGTGATTTCATCTGTTCTGCGCACACGTTTGTCCAGGCGAGTGGATGGAATGATAAAAGAACCTTCTTGCCAGCGAAATCATAGAGGTGCACCTCTTTCTGTTTCTGGTCTCTTAGCCTGAAATCCTGTATTTTATCCCCGATATTAATTTTGCTCATAATAATCTCCCCAATTTAATAAAATCGCCTATGTTTTATAAATTGTCTGCTTGCTGACCTGTTTAACAATGCTGGCAGTTTTGCATCTTTGACAACGAGAAGTAAAGATTGGAATGTAAAAAAGGTTCAAAACTGGTATAAGATGTGAAAATAAAGTGAAGAATGGTTTATATTAAAAAAGAGTCGGGAAACAAAAGTAAAAGTAGTATAAATAAAAAGGACTAAATAATCAACAGCCTTTAAATGATTATAAAAACTTTGTTTCTCTTCTCTACCTAAAACGCATAGTGAACTTGAAATTATAGTAAAATTAATTTTTAATCTTATTTACTTAATTCTCTGAGTTTTTTTTCTTGAGAAGGCTCTTGCATTTTTCAATTATACCTTTATTATCCGATGCCGGTTTGCTATTATTCATTCTATTGCGTTTCATTTGATCGTGTTCTCTACGAGATATTGGTTTAGAAGTTTTTTTGGACATTGTTAAACACCGTTTAAATGTAATAAAATCAATCTTTCTTAGGTTATGCCCGTGAATTGTCAATCAATTATAAAAAATGAGTAGATTTGTTATTTTGAGTAAACATAGAGAAATTCTTATACGTGTGATTTTTCAATAACTGACAGACATTGTTGTTCTTATTTATATCCAGAGTTGGTGCAATAACCGGTGAAATGTTAGTGACTCTAACCTTTTCTGAAGATTGAAATCATATACCCATATTTACTATACAACTTAAATATAAGAGTAACGAAAGTCCCTGAGAAAATTCTTATTCGTTTTCCGGTATTGCAAATTTTATAACAAATTCAGTTCCAGAACCTCTTTTTAATTCAAGTTTGCCTTCTAGCTGGTCTACAAGGATAGCAATTAACTGAAAACCGAGAGTGTCAGAATCTTCTAGAATTAATAGAATTTAATTGGCTTATATACAAGTATTTTTGGTAGCCACTGCACAAAGTTCAGCCCCCAATAACATACTACGACAATGCCACGATATCTGTAATTGATACAGCCACAAAAAGGAGGTTAGGAACAATTGTCGTGTAGTTTTCTGCAGTTGTTGGACAAATTCACGTCCTGGCATCAAATTGAAGATTACTTGACTGAATAAAGTATACTCTTAAAACTATCTTCCGTCTGGATTCAAGTTAATTGCAATTTTGGAGCACTTATAACAACGTTCCAAAATGAAAATGGTTTCAATCTCCAATCAGTTTTTAAGTTAATTGCAATAATAAGCAGCGATTATTATAATACTAAAGAAATAGTCTCACTCTCTATTGAGTCTTCAAGTTAATTGCAGTTTACCGGCATTTCAAGATCGTCACAAGAAGGCATAAACCATGAAGATAAAAACTATATTTAGAACTATACTTAGAACTATATTAGACATATTAATTTTATGTATAATAGGTATATGTCTTTCTGCCATCGTTTTACTGAGCAGAGACCCAAAAAATCAACTGACTTGCGCTTTGTTGGTTGGTCTGTGTCTTTCAATGGTGTATATTCTTTGTGGTGCAGTGGAGAAATTCAAATGATGAGGCAATTAAGCTGATCATTTGCAAATTTCAGAGAGTAGAATCTCCAAACCTTACTAAGCTCAAAGACTTAAAGACAATCGATTTTATACGACATTCTGCAGTTGACTCGACACTAAGCATGATTCTGTTCTAAGATGATAAAGAGCCTGATCCAGACTTTCTTTTTTTCTACTTATGTAAAAAATATGGGGTAATTATTACTGAGAAAATTGGATAACGATATCAGTTTCCAAATAAAATTAATCCATCAATAGAAATTCAGGAGCGTAATCATCAACAGAAATCCCGCAATTATAGGCCAGTAAAGCACTTTCATATACAGATTATCCTTTGTATCAATAAAAGGGATATTTATATGGGACGCAAATACTATTGAATTCAGAGATACAGCTAGAATTGCCAGATACAGTATAAGGTAGAAATATTCAAGGTAAATCATACAATTCGTAGGGATTTTAGCCCTGAGGGAGGCATGGGAAACAATAAGGACAAAAAAGAGAGAGGCACAATAGGTCAAGACTCCCGAAGATTTAAACCCAAACTGATTTTTCTCTTCTTCCCTGGTTGTTATCAAAAGCACCACAAACAGAAGGATGACTACTACTATTATGGGCAGCAAGTCGGAAACAAATGGAGACTTTAGGTCTCTTTTGATAGCAACATTGAAGTAAAGCTCGGGTAAGTTCTTATGTTTAAAATCTTTTACCCCAAAATTGGTATTATAGGAATTTATCCTGTAACTGAAAAAAGTTTTTTGTGGCTTCCAGCCTTCAAGCACGAGAGAGTTTTCTAGGCCGAGAAGTTTTTCCGGAGCCAGGCTGTCATAGGAATCAAAATCTGGGATCAGAACACTTTCTTCAGAAGTGTTGTTCCAGAATTTAATCCATATATTTTCCTCGTCAAACGGATATCTGGAATAATCGAATTGCTGGCGCAAAATAGTCGTGAAACGCCAACCTACGATATTCTTGTCCTCATCCACATAGGCCTTTTCAACTGTGCTTTCTTTTGATTCCGGGAAACTAAATCTCGGCGAAGCCTTCTCAGCACTCAGCCCTGAAATATTTTGCCAGACATACCCAGTCATGGTGATGTCATTAGAAGTCGAAAACTCTATGGACTGGATAAAGACCCCCGTGGGAATCCTGAAAGCTTTCGGGTTTGTATCGGATTTTAGCATTACTGTTTCAATATCTACCATGTCGAAAACAACAATATTATCATTCTCGTCGACTTCAATCGACGATTCATTTAAAGTAAAGTGCCAGATGATGCCCATTCCCAGGATGCAGAGGGATGAAAAAACAAGAGCCAACAGCCAGAGACTTCTATCGTCATAACTGAAAATGGAGACAAAAAGCAGGGACAGGAAGAATAAAAAAGCAAAAGTTAAAAGCATGACCTGAATAATAGAGCGATCCTGCTCTATATCTTTGTTCAGCAAAATTTCTTCTTGAGGAAGGGCAGTACCCAGTATCCAGTCTGTAGAAAGAATATTTTTGTAAAATACCCAGGAAGATTGCCCTGTCCGATCATTTTCTACAACTCGGCCTGTCATGTTTTTGCTTATGTTTTCGCTTATAAGGTTAAGTTCAGTGTCTTCTTTTGCCAGTTTGTGAATATTTCTGAGTAGATAATACTGAACAGGATAGGAAACGATTAAGCCTTCCTCAGAGAAGATAAAACCATAACCCGTATTTCCAAGATCAAGGCTTCCTATCTGCGTTCTTATTCCTTCAATAGAACGGCTCGCACACACAACTCCTGCAACTTCGCTCCCGTTTTTGAATTCTGCAAGATAAAATGGAGTTGAATAATCTATCAGATAAGTACCATCTGCGATCCCGAAATAAGGCTGGTCCCAGACTCCACACTTCTTTTTTATGGCATTATTATACCAGGTTGTTGTTTCTTCACTATTATTCGTATAGTCGTACAGGATTGGAGAATCCAGGATATTTGAACCATTCTTTTTGAAATGAAGTGAATGAAGTTTCCCATAATATTCAGGGGAATACGCAATGACAATGCTGTAAATATTTGGATTTCCCTTCATTTTATCCAGGATATGCTGCCTGATAATGGAATCATTTTTCAGTTCTCCAGAACGCAATTCTTTTGCAATTCCTTCAGTAAGGAGACTCGTCGAATTAAGTTCGCTCGATATATTTTCCAAAACAACGCTAGCTTTGTTGTACGCATCTACCTTTGTCTTTTCTAGAATTTTATCGTCTGTATTGTTGCTATAATATTCATATCCAGCATGTATTGTCAACAGAAAACTGATCAGGCAGAGTATTAATGCAGTATAAACTACAGTTTTTCCCCAACTATTCGATGCAGTCATTCTTATCTCTCAAATATCTGCCACTTGTTGTGAATTTCTACTGAAATATAGGAAAGCATAAGCAGGTACTGAAATATCAAGTACTGACGTATCAAGTGCTTAATTTTTTAGAGATGTTTATCAACTCTCTAACAAGTGTTAAGTTTTTTAAAAATTATTTTTAATTAGGCAATTTCAAGCGACACATTTTGAGCAATTGAATCTGAATTGATACAGTTCAGAAAAAATATTCTTGTATACTTCTTATTTATGGTCCTCTGTTCAGGAATACTCTTCGCTTTACCTTTTCTGCTTTTAGAACTCTGATCTCCGGTTCATGCATCAGTCCTTGAAGGAAGTTCATAAATCGATAGACGTCTGAGAAGTTTGTCACAAGACCAAGCGATACACGTATGCTTGACATTTTAGTTTTTACAGCAAGGCAGGATTCCTGGTTCTTGCAATCTGAGCCATAGGGATACCTGCTGGAAGGTTTCAAATTCTCAAAGCATGAAGCCATTTCTTTTCTGGTGATATTATGGCTTACTTCACCGTCTCCAGGATTACAGAAACAGCCGGTTCTTAAAGAGATGCCTGCTTTATTTGCAGCCTCCTGAACTGTCTGGCAATCAAAAGGCGTTCCGTCTGCATGGTAGAGGTTAAAAGCAATTGTCCCTCCTCGCCTCTCAAGTCCGGATGGGCCGTGAATCTTTACCATAGCCTGGCCATTGGGATACTCCAGAGCCTGCATCTTATCCAGCAGCCAGCCAGTAAGGCACATCACTCTTTTGTGAATGACATCCACACCAATCCCTTCGATGTGCTTCAATCCTATTTCCAGGGCAGGTATGCTGAGATAATTGACAGTGCCGTCTTCAAAAGCCTCAAATGCTTCAGCGCCCTGATGAAGGCAATACCAGTTTTCTTTCTGGACAGAAACTATGCTGATAGTACCCCCGGAAAACCAGGGCCTCTTTAGTTTATTCAAAGCATCTTTTCGGACAATAAGACAGCCGAGACCAGTTGGGTAGCCAAAAATTTTGTAAAATGAAATTGAGACAAAATCGGGGTGCCACTGACTCAAGTCAAGGCGGTTAGTAGGTACGAAGGCAGCAGAATCCAGCAAGACATCCCAGTTTTTTTTCCGGGCTTTCTCAATCCAGTCCAGGGGATGCTGTACTCCCGAAAAGTTGGATTGAGCTGGATAAGCAAACAGGTTGTTTCTCTCAGGTCTGGCCTGGTCAAGATAAAACTCCAGCTTTTCTTCATCCACTCTCAGCTCAGGGGAAATCATAGGAATGTAGCTTACGGAAGATCCTTTACTTTCTGCAAAAACTCTAATGCCATTGACGGAGTTA
This sequence comes from Methanosarcina sp. A14, assembly GCF_001729375.1. Classification (NCBI taxonomy): domain Archaea; kingdom Methanobacteriati; phylum Methanobacteriota; class Methanomicrobia; order Methanosarcinales; family Methanosarcinaceae; genus Methanosarcina; species Methanosarcina sp. A14. The sequence continues at coordinate 22,233 of NZ_LZPK01000008.1, forward strand.
TGATTATCTACGGTTAACAAATACCTATCTCCTTTTTCGAACGGATAGGCTTCTCCTACTAACCTGAGAGCACCTGTAGCATTGGGAGTAAAAATAGCTACATATTCATCAGGAGACGCATTAAAAAAGCTTAATATTTTAATTCTGGCTCGCTCCACAAGCTTTGTCATAGCTATTGAAGTCGGATTGTCGGAATGAGGATTCCCAAAAACATTGCATCGAAGCAATTCCATATGTTTGAGGAGCTGACTATTAGCGTATAGCCCTCCACCTGTATAATCCAGATATATTTGATCATGCCAGTCCAGGCGTGCGTATTCAAGGTCCCTTAGCTCATCGAGAATGTGCGTTGTTTCAAACTCCGGATAATCCTGCTTGAACTCTGCAAAAGAGCTATTCATTTTTTCGGGACTGAAATCAAGTGGTACTTCTAGATATTTCTCTGGTGAATGCATACATTTATTCTCCCCTAAATTATT
>NZ_LZPK01000009.1:0-12929 GCF_001729375.1 Methanosarcina sp. A14
TACACTCATTTCCGATGTAATTTTTTCTTCAGAAAAACTGCAAGCTATCTCTACGATATTATGCCATTAGCATGAATCCAAAAATGCCATGTTGTTATGTTATGAAACTAATTAGATATATAGTTTATGAAAGAAATTTAAAAAAATACAAATCCATTTGACTACAATTCTGCTACGGATCAATTTTTGAGTTACATCGGAAATGAGTATATGTATGAACCTATCCAAAAAGCCACTTTGTTATCAATCGTTGGGAATTTTCAGAATTTTTATGATCTTGGGCTTGATTGATTATTCGAAATACAAAGTTCAAGAAGCAAATTTCAAGTTTTGGGATGAACTCTATGATTAAAAAGCTAGATTGCAAACTGTCTCAATACTGTATCTAATTCTATAATTAAGATCGAATTTTCTGCTTCAAGGTAAAAAACACCTAAATTTAAAGTTAACATTGCCAATTGCATAATTGTAGAAATAGATCGAGTTTTGAGACAACTTGATTGAGTTACATCGGAAATGAGTGTGTATATATAATTAAAAGCTGTCCTGAGTTATTTTTGTCTATAACAATTTTTGAGTTACATCGGAAATGAGTGTGTATATATAATTAGAGGCTAACCTGAGTTATTTTTATTATAACAATTTTTGAGTTACATCGGAAATGAGTATGTATATTTTTGGTGACCCCTTTTGATATTGTTGATTGTTACTGTCTTTGTCAAGTGTACACTTCATTTGTCTTGAGGCCGTACATAATTGGATATTTGATTTTGCGTGTTTTTGTATTTCTGTAATAAAGTACACTTGTATATCAAGCATTTAATATACATGTATATAAGTATACTAATATCTTGAAATACTTGAATGTGTTTAATATAGTAGTAAGTAAAGATTTGTTCGGATCTTTTTAGAAGGTTTTTTTACACTTTAAGATATGAAGAGCCTTTAATTTATTTTTACAGATATTCTTGCGTATCTTCCTAATTATGTTTTTATATCTCTCTTAATTGAATACCTGTACATATTATATTTGGATACAAGTCTGCATGTATACTTATCTATAAGTATACTTATATCTATTTTATCTATTTTATCCAAAAAAGGTCTCATTTTTTTAATTTTTTATTACGCTTGTATGTTCTATACAGGTGACCCGTTATTTTACTCCAACTTTGAATTTGTTTTATTTTACATAATCATTTCACAATGACAAAATGAAATTGAAATTTACTCAATGTTTAACTTTTTGCGTCGCTTGATGTTGTATTATGTATTTGAAAAATCATTTCAGGATAAGACGTGAACTACCACGAAGCTAAAGACTTCGGGGTTTTACGCTTTGACCTATAAATAATTGAGTTTACTTTTCGTTTATGTATATATAAGTTAAAAAACGTATAATAAAACTTAAGTATGGGAAATCATTTCTATAATACGACTATTTTTTTGATTAGTGGGGTATCAAGATTATGGTTAAGCTAAAATATATAACATCTTGTTTGTTAAAAATGACTTATGGTTCTAGCCTACTAAATGCAGGTAGACATATGTCAATATCAATCAATGGAATTATAACTCATATTGTAACTTATTATTCTTATCTACTAAAAATATGTAAATATATAACAATAGCAGTCGATGGAATTATAACACCTCTAATCTTATTAATGACAAGATTAATGTTTATAGACACGTCGTTAAGGCCAGTGTGGAGGATTAGAGGACTTATATTATTTCCTTTTATAAAATGTGCTTCAGTTCCTTATATTGGGAAAAATGTCTACTTTATTGAATTATTAACTAGAAAATATATTTTCGGGAAAAACGTTCATATTTCAAATTTTTGTAAGTTAATTGGCCCCATAGAGATTGGAGATAACGTGTCAATGAGTAATAATGTTGAGATAAGGCATCATACTGTTATTGGTAATAATGTTGGCATAGGACCAAACACACTATTTATTACTGACACTCATGAATTAGGAAATGAAAAAAAAAGAGTCGGAAAACACGTAACTAAAAAAATAATTATTGGAGATGGATGTTGGATTGGAGCAAATGTTATAATTTTAGGTGGAGTGACGATTGGTGCAGGATCTGTCATAGCTGCAGGATCTGTTGTAGCCACAAATATAAAACCTAATTCATTTGTGGTAGGTGACCGAGCAAAAGAAATCAGGACTTTGAGGAGTATGAATAGCTTAAGAAGATCTCAATAACTCATATTCCCAAAATATTGATCTTGTCTACAGGCAATGGAGTGGTAAACTTCAACTAAATAAATTTTGTGAGAAGCGTGCATTTACATACAGAATGTCTCATTATTTTAAACAGTGACTACAGTACTTTCCTTAATATCTGTTTTCAAAATATTCTTGAAATACCATCGATAATTGTTTCATTACGAGCAGTCACTAGTGGTGTACCTCCTACAGGCCTGTCTCTTTTTATTGTCTTTTTACATCTGACGGAATTCTGCCTCCATGTTTCAGAACAGCTTTTATTATTGCATCGTAAGCACTCTTCTGGCAAGTTAGCTGGCTACACTGTGCACCACTCATCTTTTAGCGGCAGAGAGCGGTATGAAATTGATGTTATCTAAAGAAATTGAAGCTTTCTCTATCCTTTCCTGAATGAGGACGCTGAGGCTTTTATCTTCAGGAGTATCGTCTGCGAAAGCTGAAGGCAAAGCTGCTTTCATCAGATTTCCATGGGACTGCTACTTTCTGGCAAAAACTCAGCCACCTGTTGGTTATCTTAAGTGATAGTACTTGTTTTGTCCAGCAGTAGAATATTTACAAGTCTTTACATGGGTAAGTAATTAACTTTACAAATAAATTTATATACACCTCAGCCTAATATAAGGTAACACTTTTAAAATAGAAATAAAGATATTTTTGTATTAACAGCTGCTACCATTAAACATCGGAAATGACAGAACAACTCTATGACATTCTAAAGTGGTATTTGAAAATTAGGCTTTGTAGAGAAAACCTGTTAAAATGGGCTTTGAAGGCTGAAAACAGATAAGGAAAGGCATATCAGGTAGTTCAATTCAAAACAATGAAATATTATTTCATGTTTTTATGAAATTTCTCAAAGCTTCAAACAAAGTTCCAAAATCCCTGTAGAAACTTGGCAGGCTAGAGCATTGCACCCAGAGTATTGATAACCGGCTCTTATGGAACCGGAGGCACTATATGCTAAAAGACTTTGATACGGATCAGAATGACCAAAAAACTATTTTGGAACTAAGCAACTTCACTGTATTTTTCGGATTCAAATTACCAGTACAAATATATCGCTCTAACAGGTTCCAGTTATTATTTACATCGATATCTTTTATACTTGTATCTTATTCTCTTTTACTAATTGCAAGAAAACCAGCTATGGGCTATGAAGTTTCTATATATTCCTCCACGCCTTTAATTTTCTGGATATCTCTACTATTTAGTTTAATAAATGGTATGTTTCTTTTGTGGTCTTCCATTTCCACTAGGAGCAGCAAGCAATTTAATTTAGGGTTTTTTCAGATTATCTTTTGCAATGCTTTGTTAGTTTTGCTTCCCAAACTAAAGAACTATATGCTGATCATGGGCAGAGGCGATAATGCCGATTATGTAGGGTATGCAATGGACGTAAGTATTTATGGATATATTCCTGATTATAATTTTTATCCGTATACTTCAGTACTTATTTCTCAAATTGGCCAAGTTTTAAACACATCTGCTTTAGAAGTATCAAAGTATATTCCTTCTTTATTTGTTATCATTTATATGCTTTCTATTTATTGCTGGGCAAAATCATTTAAACAAGATCAGAATTTTATTATATACTCAATTATAGCTTCAATACCTCTATTTTTTGCTTGGTTTTTTTCAACAATATATTATATGCTTATTTCAACTTTAATTTTGCCGCTTTTCTTTTATACACTTAATAAAAACAGTGATTTCCGCTATAGAATCTTTGTTGTTATAATCTGCTTAGTACTTCCGTTTACTCATCCCATTGTATCGTTGATTTTTCTACTATATCTCGTATGTATATACCTTGAGGAAACATTGTCAGATAGGAACTCTCACAAAGTAACTTTACGTTTAATTATGATTTTTTTAATAACTTCGTCTATCTGGTATCTAACTCAGTACGCTTTGACAAAAAATGCTATTGTAATTTTTGAGCAAATAGAAAATACTCTTCTCCAAAGAGGTTCGGATACTACAACATTAAATGTAGCAACTGGGTATTTTGATAAGTTGGGTTATTTAACAGCAATAAGGTCATTCCTAATTATGACATTTGATGAATTGACGTACTATATCTTTTCGTTACTTTCAATTTTATTTATATTCAAAAATTCCGAAAAAGGCTTGAAATCGATTTCTTTGTGTTTTGTTTTTGGTAGCATTTTTTATATTTTTCTTTTTATGTCGTCTCAAGCTCATACTCCATACAGATTTATTAATTTAGATGTTAACATGATATTTACGCCATTGTTGTTAGGATACCTTATGGTTTCTTTGCGTAAACAATATAAGATAGTTCTAAATCTTCTCATAGTCCTGTCTGTAATTACTACAGTTGCCTCACTGTACCAATCTCCTATTATTACATATCCAAGCGATGAATTTACTGCTTATGACATTTCTGGAGGAAAGTGGTTGGTGGATTCTAAAAACGAGGATATACCTACAATTACCTTACTTAGTCCTTTACATCGTTATTCTTCTCTTATTTATGGTTCAAATTATTCTTCAATTCATATGTCCTCAGTTGGACCTTGGTCCAGTTTTCCAACAAATTTAAGTTCATTTGAAACCGGTGTCTTCCCAGCTAATATTACTCAGTATTTTTTGATAACAGAGTATGAAAAACAAGCTTATTCTACGGTATGGAAAGGTGTTGGACAGGTTAATGAAAGTGATCTAACTTCTGTTAATTTTTGTAAAAATGTATACCATATCTATGATAACCAAGAGTTTTCAATTTATCTTGCAAAGTCCTGCAAAGAAGGAGAATAATACAAATTATTAGTAAATGCTAAGTTTGAAAAATTTTTCATTTTTATATGCATCATATTTTTGATCGTATTACTGTTTTTTTCTGTTCTTTACTTTCGAAATGCATCTCTATATTCTTTAACTGTCTATAATTATTTATACAGTTAAAGAATATACATACAAGTTAAACAACATGCTATCAACGATTAATATGTACATCGTATAATAATAAATAAAGTAACTCAATGATGTCGATAATCTGGACAATAGGAATGAAAAACTATGGAAAATATATTTAAAGTTTTATTCGGGTTGCTGCTGCTCTCCATGTTGGCATTTCCAGGAGCAGCAGCACCCGTAACAAATGGCTTGGTGGCCTCGTATAATGGGAATATCACTGGCAATGTTCTACTGGATGAATCTGGAAATTACAATGACGGGTATCTTAAAAATGCCGTTCAAGGGACGCTGTTATCCACAGGCGCTGATTATGTTTCTTTTTCCGGTTCAAATAGCCAGGCAAATATTCTCAACAACGCAAGCACAAACATCACATCCGAAATCTCTGTAGAATTTATAGGCTCAATCAACGAGTTTTCCAGTTATGGGGCAATCGTTTCGAAGTATTCCGACGAAAACGGTACAGGGTGGTACCTGTCGTGCAGGAGTGACCCTTCTTTACAAAAAATAGTGTTTGGAATGTTCGACACAAACGGGGTTTTGCATCACTGTAGATCCGATATTTACTTGGAAGCTGGTCAAGTTTATGATATTGTGGTAACATACGACGGAAATATCGTACATGTCTACGTCAATGGGGTTGATTCGTCTGCTGACGAGAGTCCAGTATGGGCAGTTCCGATGTCCGGGAATAACTACAATACATCGATTGCTTATGCAGAAAATGGTCTGAATTATCTTAATTGTAGTATGTTGGCTTTCAGACTCTATGATCGTGCTCTGACATTATCTGAAGTACAACAGAATCATCAAAATGACAAATGGAAATATGTACCAGATATTTCTTCGGAGATCATCGACTTGAAGAAAAAAGCATATGGTGACGGCGGATTACCTCGATATATGGGATCACATGCTATGAGCCAGTCAGTGTCCGGAGTGAGTGTGGTCGATTCGAACCTGTCTTCACTTGGATCGGTATCAATGCCATATTATCAGGATAATGGAGGCGCAGAGACCGATTACAACCTGTTGAACTCCTCAATCTCAGGTGTAAAATGGAAGAACTATTATGCACCCGGTTCTTCAGCTTTGCTGTCATTTTTCGGGGACAATCGGACCAGGCTGGAGAACCTTAGTCTTTTAAATAATTCTCTTCATCTCTCAAATTCTGTGACTTACACTGAAGACACGCTGGTTACAAAAGAAGCAGTTCCGGTGATTGGTAACGCATTTCAATTTTATGGGGATGGGTTAAACACAATTTCAGAAAATGCTGTTCAAGGCTACACTGTTCAGGCCTATACTGATAATGGTGAGATTCAAAATGATTGTATTTTCAACTCGTCAGGTAACCCAATATATAACTACTATCAGAACCGGACAGCTGGAACTACCCGGAATAATTCAGTAGATCTTCTTCTTTCTTCTCCACAGCTGACACCAATGCCCTGTCCGAGTGGATACCTTGGCTCCCTAAGTTTTGCAATTCATGCTGATGCACAAGACCCTGATTCCTTGAAAACCATGATGTATGGAACCAACGATATCATTGAGCCTGAGGATAGTACGCAAGGGTACATAGGACACGAGCTAATGTGCACATGGTCGGCATTTGCAGCTTCTTCTGGCGGTGCTGGGGTTGGTTTTGATAATGTCTCATTCAAAGCAACACTTGATGACATGTATGCACATGGTTTTGAGATAGTACCTCACAACGTAATTGGTTGGGCGGGTGAAGGCAATCCAACTCGTGACACTACTGGATACTATTTACCCTGGTACGCCAGCAATTACACTTCAAGAAACTGGATTGACCATGGGTTAAATGGCGGAAATCGAAACACGGGTTTAAAGAGTTTGGGTCTGGACAAAGACTCCTCACAATATTACATAGGGGATTTACTGCGTGAGCATGAGGTTCAGTATGCCTGGGCATATCAGGATCAATATGGATCGCCAGAAAGAGGTCTTTCCACGAGTCGTATTCAGTCTCTTGGGCTTCCCTATGATATTGTCTGGACTAATACGAATTTTACCTGGGACGATGGCACACCTATGTATGAGTGGACCTCAACCTGGGCGCCAGATAAAACTGCTCTGAATTATTTCAACAATACTGCACTTCAAAATATGATTGACAGTTATGGAGTGTGTTTCTGGCATGATTACACGGCGTATAACGGTGAAGCCTTTGAAGACTACTATTATTATAAAGACAATCACACGATCAATGAAGCATACGATAATCTTTTGCTAAATATGTCTGAACAAAAGAAAGCTGGTAGGCTCTGGAACCCGACTGTAAGCCAGTATATTGACTACTGGCGAGCTGCATGTAACGTTGAATGTAAGTGTACTGGTCAGGACACATACACTTTGATCAACCACAATTCTGAAACTGTCTCTGGTTATGCCATGCGGGTAACAGGGTCCTACTCTGTGAAACTGGATGGCAACGATTTGGACACCAAAATGAATGGAAATGACACGGTGTTCTGGATGAACCTTTCACCAGGTACACATCTGCTGACAATAGTGAGGGCTTAAAAACGAGATAAATTCTTAAATAATTTATTTTTTTGCAGGTGTAAGTCTGTACAGAAGCAGGGTTTTGTGAAGTCTTTGGAATCTGGACAATTTTATGAGTCTAGAACTAACTGAAAAAAATGTTTATAACTTCCAAAAACTCCTTTCTTATTTTCAGAAAGTGTTATATAAGAAACGGACATAAATCCTATCTCACAGTTTATATATATAATAACTGTAATACATTCACCTAGTGACAACAAATTACAGTTATTTAGTAAGTTATTGGCTCTCATTACCAACTGCCACTTTACTTCTAGAAAGGGAATTTCCTCCTTCTTGTTAAGGAGGTCTTGAGATAGGGTAATAATGGACCCTTTACGTGTGTCAATGGCAGGAAAGTGGTAATTACCGAAATAAAAGGGAATGTCGATCTCATGGTAAATAATCGGTTCTTTTTGCTAATACTAATTGGAATTTTATTGCTCATTTCATGCGTTCAAGCAGCACCGACAACGTACGTGACAGCGGTTTCAGATGGTCTGGTTGTTTATTATAATGGTACTCTATCAGGGAATTCCCTGGTAGATCTCAGCGGAAACAGTAATACCGGCTATGCTACGAGTGTAACTCAGAAGGCCGACTTAAAGACTGGTACAAGTTACCTAAGTCTTAACGGTGTCAGTAGTAAGATAGACGTCTCTAATAATGCGCAGACTAACATTTCCAGTCCTATGTCTATTGAGTTTTATGGCTCAATTAATAGTTTCACGCAATATGGGGCACTTGTGAGCAAGCACAAAAACTGGGCAACTGACTGGTATTTGACCTGTTCTTCGACTTCTCCTTACAATCATGCTCGTTTTGCTGCAGCCACGAGTGGCGGGTGGAAAAGCTACGAATCAGATGCTGATCTTGTTGCCGGGCAGGTGTATCATATCGTGGCAACCTATGATAACAGCATTGCCCACGTTTATATCAATGGTGAAGATGCAGGCTCTAGTACCTGGAATTCTCCGGTAACAGGAGGTACTGAGAATATCACCATAGGCTCTGGCTATGGATTATCCAACTGTAACTGTAGTATGTACGTGTTTAGACTCTATAATCGGGTATTATCCCGGGCTGAGGTAGAGCAAAATTACAGGAATCTGACATATATTCCTCCTGATGACATAACAATGATTAAAAGACTGGTGTACGGCGATGGTGGGCTACCCAGATATATGGGGTCATATGCAATTCAGCAGTCGGATTATGGTTTAAATGTATTGAATAATGATTTGAGTATCAATAGCTCCATAGGAACCTCATTTTACCAGGATAACAACAGTGAATTGACGAATTGTTCCCTTGTAGAGTCTACAATTAATGGTATTTGCTGGAAAAATTGCTATGCTCCCGGGTCAAGTGCGGTTTTAACATACACAGGAGAGAACCGTATTGTTCAGGATGCCTGTTTCTTATCCAATGACTCTTTTAATCTCAACCATTCGGTTACGTATCTGGCTCAAACTCAGGTTACTAAAGATGGCGTGCCTGTAAATGGCAGCAGAGCATATGAATTCTATGGAGACGGCCTGAATACGGTTAATAGAAAGAACGTTATGCTGTACACAGACAATGCAGAGGAACAAACTAATTTACTGATTGTACCGAATACGTCTGGTGATAGTACAACAGGTGAAGAAATACGTTTAAACTACCAGACCAGAAATGCCAGCGTCACAAGGTCTAGTTTACTGGATCTTCCCCTTTCTTCACCTCAGTTAACTCCTATGCCTGTTCCATCTGGATATCTGGGTGCTTTAATTTTTGCAGAACATGCAGATTATACAGATCATGATTCACTGCGAACTGTTATGTATGGAACCAATAACACAGGCGATCCTACTTACGGAAAAAAGGGCTTTATCGGTCATAATCTGACAGCAACCTGGTCGGTGTTTGCGGTTTCATCATATGGTGGGGAGGGACTGGACAGTCCAGAATTGAAATCTATAGTTGATGATATGTATGCTCACGGTTTTGAGATAACACCACATAGCTTGGGAGCAAGTGGGGAAGACTATCCTGATCGTGCAATGGCAGAAACTTATCTACCCTGGTATGTTACAAATTATTCGTACCGGAATTGGATTGATCATGGTCTGGGTAACGGCAAAAGAAACATTGGATTGAAGAGCTGCGGATGGGATTCTACGAGCCCGCATTACATTATGGATTTGTTCCAGCAGAATAACGTGCCATATGCTTGGGCCTATATCGACGTCCCAATAGATGAAGACATCGGTACATCCAAGATTAACTCAGTTGGGTTGCCTGTTGATATCGTTTGGCAAAACACGAATCTGGCACTTAATAATAGTACCCCTCTTTATCAGTGGAAGTCAGGCTTTTCAGGAAAAGGATCAGCACTTACCTATTACACTGATGATACAATTGATGACATGCTTTCAACTTATGGGGTAAGTATATGGCATGATTACTGGCCTGACAATTCGTCACTTCCGGGTGAGGAATCATATAACTATTATTATGATAAAACCGGCCACACAATCAATACAACTTTTGACGGTTTGCTGAGTAATATTTCAGCCCAGAAGCAGGCTCGTAAGCTCTGGAATCCAACAGTATCTCAGTATATTGATTACTGGATTGCTGCGAGCAATGTAGAAGTGAGATGCACAGGAGCTAATACTTACACTGTTGTGAACCACAATCCTGGCACAGTAGAGGGCTTTTCTATGAGAGTCGAGGGAGCTTACTCTCCGAAACTTGATGGTGTGGCACTGAGTACAAAAACCAATGGAGTGGATACGATTTTCTGGATGGATCTGTCAACTGGTATGCATACTATTACACTGGAGGCCTGAAGATGAAGAAATTAATAATAATATTAGCACTGGTTGGTGCGCTTTCCCTTGTCTCAATTGCTTCGGCTCAATTTTCATCTCTGCAGACATGGGGTTCATTTGGAAATGATGCAGGGCAGTTTTATGGCATGAGTGGAATTGCTACTGATACTTCTGGCAATGTCTATGTAGCTGAGCTTGATAACCGAGTACAGAAATTCAGCGGAAACGGTGAATATCTTACAGAATTCAATATACCTGCTAGAGATATTGCAATTGATTCAGCTGGAAATATCTATGCGACTGTGAATGACTCAATCCAGAAATTCGATTCAGCCGGAACTCTCTTAAATACCTGGGGTAGCACTGGAACTGAAAATAGGTATTTTAATTTCCCTACTGGAATTGCATTAGATTCTTTAGGGAATATATATGTTTCAGATATGAAAAATAACAGAATTCAAAAACTAGATTCTTCAGGTAACTATTTAACGAGCTGGGGTACGCTGGGATCGGGCAATGGAAATCTGAAATCGCCAGCTGGAATCACTGTAAGTGGAAATTATGTATATGTTGCTGATATGGGCAATTATAGGGTACAGAAGTTTGGTTTAGATGGAACCTATGTCTCAAGTTTAGGCAGTAAAGGAACTGATAACACTCAATTTAATGGCAGTATAGCAGTTGCGAATAATCCCTCTGGAAATATTTATGTAGCTGACTACTACAACGACAGGGTAATTGAGTATGACAGTAACTTTGGTTATTTAGCTCAATATACTGGACTTAGCTACCCAACTGCATTGGTCTTAGCTAATGACAATTTATATGTTCTTGGTTCAGGGGACTATCAGGTGTATCAATATAACGATGATATACACGCAAACTTTACTGCTAATGTTACTAGCGGTTTTGCTCCTCTAACTGTCCAGTTTACAAATCTGTCCGAAAATGCAGATACGATAGCCTGGGACTTTGAAAACGATGGATCTATCGACTCTGGAGAAAGTAATCCAGTTCATGAGTTTACAACTCCTGGAAACTACACAGTTAATTTGACAGCAAGCAATGCAAACGGTACAGATTCGGCATTAGCTACAATCAATGTTTTTGAGAATGTAGTTTTCCCAGGTTACACTAACTCACCAACAGATTTGGATCATAATGGTCTCTGTGAGGATATCAATGGAAATGGAATAGTGGAGTTTGATGATGTAGTGGCATACTATGCTAACATGGATTGGATGAAAGAAAATGTTCCTGTTACTCTTTTTGATTATAACAATAACAATATCATTGATTTTGATGATGTTGTAAAACTTTATAATCTACTTTGAGCAGATAGGAACTATGAATAAGCTGTATAAAGTTTCAATCCTTCTAACCTTTTTTTTGGATTGAAGATATAGTGAGCATTGCAGTAAACATCATTTTGTTTGATCCTTAAACAGTTGAGATGAACATGGGCTCTTCCCAGGAAGTTTGGATTGTACTGGATGAGGTTTCTTATGGAATGGCAGATTTTAATATCAACCTACCTTCCGCATTTGTTGACTCTTCTCTGCGAGCATTTTAGTGAGAAGTTTTCAAGAACTTAAGACTCTGGCTTTTATTATTTAGTGGTAAGAATAGTATACATCATTGTTTATCTTTTTTAAAAGTGATTTCCTTATGAAATTAGCCTGGTCTGGTTAAAATACACATTTTTGTTTACTGGTACCGTGGTAACAATATGAAAAAATTTAAATAGTGTACATGTTTATTACTATTAATATTATTCCCCAAAAGTATCAAAATATTATAAATGTGTGGGGGACGAACATGAGAAAAATATCAATAAAAAAAACGATGGAACACAGTCTTGGGGTGTAAATATCTTTACTGCAAAATCTGCCGAACTTCTCAAAACCGTAAGTTCCTATATAACAGACTCAAGCTGCAACTACGATATTTATATTAATCCGGTGTTGGGTTCCACAAATCAAAACTATCAGGTTTTTTTCAAGAATGGATTAGCTTTAGTGGCAGGCTATTACACAATTTCCCTTGATTCTGATTAACGATTTGATTGATTTTGATGATGTCATACAACTTTATAATATAATTTATGGAGAAATATATATGAATAAGCTGTATAGTGTTTTAATCTTCCTAGTTTTTTTTGGACTAGGGATACCATGTGCATCGGCAGCAAATATCACGTCGTTTATTCCTCAAACGGTTGAGATGGACATGGGTCTTTCCCAGAATGTTGAGATTCTGAAGGATAAAGTTTCTGATGGAACGTTAGGTTTCAATGCCATGTTCTCTGTTTTAGATTCGGAAGTTGTTGAAATAAACACGGGATCAGTTCTTCCTGTAG